>NZ_JSEH01000040.1 GCF_000801335.2 Desulfovibrio sp. TomC | reverse complement strand
ACTCAGTCTGTCTGATCGGTTGATAGTAACGTTTGCATTGAGGCATGTTTGTTCTGTAGGGGAAGGACACGTGGCAGTAAAGGCTCTGCAAGTTGCAAAAAAACTCGCATGTGGGCTTGATGAACCATTCAGGACGCAAGTTGTCGATATATTTAACCAAACTGTGATGCGAGATAGTTGCGGCTGTGATTCAACCACACTCGATACTCTCCAAAGTGCGGTTGCCACTGGTAATCGGCTAAAAATTTATTATCAATCCAGTAGGGATTGGAAGACGACATGGCGTGAAGTTGATCCCTTGAGAGTGTATTTCCTCCAACGATACATGTATTTATACGCTAGGACGCAGGAGAAATCTAGCCCATTTAGGGTCTTCAGGGTAAGCCGGATCAAAGAGATTCAAAAGACTGGGATATTCTTTGACGTGTGTGTCGACGACGGTGGATTTTACAAGAAATTGAGCAATGCCTTCAATTTTTATATCGGAGAGTCTTCTCGCGAAGTGAAGATAAGATTTAAAGGGGCAGTTATTCCATTCGTAGTGGATACAGAGTGGCATCATTCGCAAAAAATTGAATGGGAAAACACTGGTTCAATTATTTTTTCAGTGCAGGTGGCGGAGCCAAAAGAGGTTATTTGGTGGGCCAAACAATTCGATGGTGAAGTTGTTTGTGGAAACTAACGTATAAAGCATGCTTGATGTGGGGGGTATGACATGTCCTATTGGAAGGTTCTGGCTGGTGTTGGAATTGGAATAGGGGCAATTGCCGCAGCTCCATTTACCGGGGGGGGCTCGGTGTTAGGAGGCGCGACTTTGATTGCGTCTCTAACAGGCATAGGGACAATTGCTGCGACTGCTGGTGCTGCAACGGCAGGAGGCTTAATAGGCTACGAAATGGGCTGCTCTGACGAACAAAAAAAGAAGTCTGACAAAGAGACTGCCCGAGCTGAAGGTGTGAAGGCAGGGGAGACCGCCGCAGCAGCTAAATACAGGCAAAAGGTAAGCGATCTTGGTGAACGTCTTGCTAAAAATAATGCATTTGAGCGGAAACTTGTTGGCCTCTTCGCTGTTGGTATGGCTATCGCAAATTCCGATGGAAACATCAGTAATGTCGAGATAAAAGAGCTTGATGCTTTTGTCGCGGGCATTAGTAAAAGTGCTCTTCCTGAGCATGTTAAAAACGATATCGAGCAGTTGCGTAAATATCCACCAGCTTTTTATCCAGCGATAAAGAAAGCTCGTGAATATGACGTCACAGCTGCGGAGATAGATGAGATAATTCAGCTTGTTGCATTGGCTGACGGAGTTGTTAGCCAAGAGGAAAAGCATTTTATCGACAATTGGGAAGCCACTAAGTACCAATTCAACTAAAGTACCGGGTGGCACTCGCCTCCGTACCCGGCTATTTCCCAAGTTACAGATCTGCTCTTAGTCTAATCACAACGGCAGAGAGAGGGAGGTTGTTTCAATGGGTGAGGCTGTTGACCGCTATAAGCGACAGCAAGAATTGCTAAAAGCAGTTCGGGCTAGGCATACCGAAGACGACAAGCTCATTAATTCTAGCTTACTAACAGATATGCCTATCGATGAGAAATCGTTTGCGGTTTTTGAGAGCATGGAAAGACGCCACAAAGAGGATGAACGTCTTATTCTTGAAGAAATTCACGTTCCGGTTAATGAAATCAACAAAATTCTTGAATCAATAAATTCGGCATGGGATAAGAAAAAAATCAACGATTTGATCTTCAGTTGTCAGAGGCAGGTCATTTCGAGTGTAGTTGGCCCTTTCGGTCTTGGCCAGATTGTTGCTGCCTACGACAAAGTTGGAGGGAACGTCGATACGATCCATAATGCTAGATCTGGTATTTACGCGACAGATAATGAAAGGCTGAGATATGATCATCGTGAAGAGTACGATAGTGCTAAGTACCATAGCCACTCTGATTATATTGCAAAGAATAGAACTGTAGCTGCTGAAAAGGCCGAAGGTGTACTTGTTGATGAATATACAGGACGCAAAGTAAATCGAAATGACAATGTTGATCTTGATCATACGATTTCTGCTTCTGAGATTCACAATGACCCGGGCAGGGTACTCGCTGAGAAAAACGGTCCAGACGCCGCGAACTCTTCTTATAATCTTAACGCAACCGAGCGTAGTATCAATCGTTCTAAGAAGCATAAGCCGGCTGGTAGACATCTTGAAGATCTTAATATCAAAAAGGATGTCCGCCAAGCGCGTATTGAGGAACTTGCGGCTAAGACATCTTTGACTGACCAGGAACGCCAAGAATATAATAAGTGGAGAAAATTAGAGGAAGTTGACCATGAGAGGGTTTCGACCAAGGACAGGGAAGCACGCTTAAGTTATGAGAAGACGATCTCTCGTGAGTATTATTCGAGCAGTAAATTTTTCAAAAGCACACTGACAACAAGTGGTGTTGAGGCTTCGAAAATGGGGCTACAGCAAGCCATTGGTTGTGTTATGGTTGATTTTTTTGTAGAAATTTTCGATGAAGTCCAAGATGCGTATAAAAATGGATTCAAAGACGGTGTTGGCAAAGATACTTTCTTTGAAGCGTTAGTTGCACGTCTTCATCACGTTGCAAAAACTGTACTAAATAATTGGAAAAACGTCGTTATCGCTTTGCGTGATGGGGCCATTAGCGGATTCCTGAGCAACATTTTTACGACATTTATTAATGCATTTTGGACAACAGCTAAGCGTGTCGTTCGAATGATCCGTGAAGGCTTCATGTCATTGATCCGAGCTATCAAACTGTTAGTGGTACGTCCCGAAGGAATGACTGCGGCCCAAGCGTCGGATGCCGCCTTAAAACTGCTGGCTTCGGGTGTGCTTACAGGGGTCGGTATTATTGCTGAAGAATATATTGAAAAGGCATTGCTGCCAACTTTGTCAGCCATCCCTGTCTTGGGTTCGTTTGGCTCAGCCATCATAGCTGCACTCACCGGCGGTCTAGTAGGTATTGCCAGTGCGCTGGTGGTGTACTTAATTGATAAAATAGATTTATTTAAAATTGATGCGGACCAACAAAATGCTTTTGTCTTGAGGGAGCTTGATAGTCGTCTTAGTGCTTTAGATCGTGACATCGAAGAAATTTATGACAGGGCGGTTCGTTCGCTGATTTGTTTTTCCTAGTTTTCATAGAGGAGAGCGTTAGGACTTGGGTCGGCGACAACGGTGGTGGAGGATAGGCCGACATGGCTACAGGTCGCCGACTTAGGTCAGGCAAAGTCAGGAGGATGAGGTGGTCGCGGGAAATTGGACAGTCTGCTAAGCTATAGTCCTCAAGCGAGGAGGACGGTTTTCGATGTCCCAGCGACGGAAGTTTTCAGCGGAGTTTAAGGCCAAAGTGGCGCTCGAGGCCCTGTCGGGCGAGTTGACCTTGGCCGAGTTGGCCAGCAAGTACGACGTGCATCCGACACAGATCGCCGGCTGGAAGCGTCAGGCCAAGGAAGGCATGGTGGCGGCCTTTTCCGGAAAGGCTGCGACCGTGCAGAAGGATGCCGCCGCCGAAATCCGGGAACTCCACGCCAAGATCGGCCAATTGACCGTGGAAAAGGATTTTTTAGAGCGAGCCTTCGCCAAACGATGAGTCGCGGGCGAAGGCGTGGGATAGTCGAACGCGGCCATCCCCGACTCAGTATTTCCCGACAGTGCCGCATCCTCGGGCTGGCCAGGTCGACTTGGTATCATCGCCCGAACGGCGAGTCGGCCATGAACCTGGACCTGATGCAGCATATCGACGAGCAGTTTCTGGAGACGCCGTTTTACGGATCGCGCCAGATGCGGCTGCATTTACGGCATCAGGGCATCGTGGTCGGACGTGGACGCGTGCGGCATTGATGCGCAGGATGGGGCTGATGGCGATCTACCAGAAGCCCAAGACCAGTCAGCCGCATCCAGGGCACAAGATCTATCCGTATCTGCTGCGCGGCCTTGCGATCAAACGGCCGGACCAGGTGTGGTGCGCGGATATCACGTATGTCCGCATGCGGCGCGGTTTCCTCTACCTCGTGGCGGTGATGGACTGGCACAGCCGAGCCGTGCTGTTCTGGCGGCTATCCAACACCCTGGACGCCGATTTCTGCATTACCGCCTTGGAAGAGGCCATGAATCGTTACGGGGTGCCGGAAATCTTTAACACGGACCAGGGATCGCAGTTCACTGGTCAGGACTGACCGTGTGAAACTCGTTAGCACTCTGTCTGGACATACCTCTAGACCTATCTCCTAGGGTCAAGAGGGTGTCCGGTCTAAATGGGGGTTACTCCAGCCGGGATGAGAAAAAAGGATTATTGGCAGAGAATAGTCCATAAACTGGGGGTGGTTTCATGAAGGGGCTTTTCCTGACGCTTGCCTTGGTTCTAGTGGAAACGTCCTCTGATGAATTGCCCTCTCTTTTCCTCCACTAGCAAGGATGATAACTCCGTTGGTGGGCAAAAACTATTTTTTCAATAGCAGGCAACATGTTGAAATATTGATATATATTTTGAAATCGCTATGACCTAATCTGTCAAAACCACGTCGTAAGGTCCTCTCAACAAGCACACCTGGCCAACCGGGTGAGGCAAGGAGGACGTTATGAACGATGATACTTTTCTTAAAGTCTCTCTTTCAAGTGAACAATTTGCTCGGGTAAAAAATCTTTTGCATTGCCCTCAGATTTTTGACAAAATTGATGAAAATTTAAGTTCTTTAAATTTAGCTTATATCAATGCCGGGAAAACCTATGCTACAAAGTTTGCCAGAATGTTATTTGACCCATCTTTTAGCCATATCGTTTCATTAGACCATGTTCCAGGTCAGGTAAGTAAAGAAATTTTATCGGGAAATTCTGATTACATGACAGCATCAAAGTTTAACAAGAAGCGCTTGTTAGTCGCAGTTAATTCATGGGGCAATCGAAATGACAATTAACCGCGGTCAAAACGTCATTCGCATAATACAGACATTTGAATTGCTAGCTAGGCCGCAAGGGGCTACCTATGGCGAAATTGCTGAAATATTAGAAGTGCATGAACGTACTGCTCGAAGGAACGTTGATATCATAATGCAGTTAGGAATTGAGATCATAGAAATAGGTAGAGAAGGAAAATTTTCTTACAAGGCAAGTCATGAGTACGTCAGAAAAATTGGCAATACCAAGTTCCCATGCATTTTTTTCTCTGTGCCGGAGCTTATTGCACTTTTTTTGATGAAAACTAACTTTACGATTTTAAATGGGACACAAATTGAAGGATACATTAATAGCGCATTTGAAAAGATTGCATCAATTACTACGCTCAAGGTTTCTGATATGGTAAATACTATTAAAAAAATATATATTAAGAGCTACGATTTTGATAAAGATTATACTGAGAAAGAAAAAATAATTGATATTGTTAATCAGGCAATAATTAAAAAAAAGCAATGCAAAATGTCTTATTACTCGTTTGCAAAAGAAAATATTGCTGAGTACAACATAAGCCCACTTTGTTTTTTTAGTAAGAATGGCGGGTTGTATCTATTTGTCAGATTCGACAATCACAAAGACGTTCGGACGATCGCAGTTGAGCGGATTCAAAAAATAACATTGCTAAACAAGAATTATAAATATCCCCGCGGATTCAATCCTGAAAAATTATTAGAAAATTCTTTTGGAGTTATATTTGACGATCCAGTTTTTGTAAAAATATGGTTTTCATCTAGCCAGGCTAAATACATAGACGAAAGAGTTTGGTCCACTCGTGAAGTTAAAAATTATTGTCCTGACGGGTCGATCATTTTAGAACTAAACACATCAGGTTGGTTTGATGTAAAAAGATGGATATTAGGTTTCGGCGCAGACGCTAAACTACTAGAGCCAAGAGAGCTAGTGGAGGAATTGAGATCTGATCTTCAAAGAGCATTAAATGCCTACTAGTCTCTTTGTAGCCAACAACTTTTTCCAGCGTTATTTGTAAGGCTCAAGGCATAATCATACTTCAAGAGGTGATCGACAATGAACATTGCAGATAAATTAGCAAAAGAATTAACAGAAGAAATTAATGAAATACCTGTTGCTGAACTTGGAGAAATTGTTATTTTAGATAAACTTGGTAATGATTATTTAGACGAACTTTTAAATCAGCCAATTGATGTTTTTGAAGGCCAAGCACAGATGGAAGGTTTCTTGTCAGAGGCTGTTCTCCTTGGGTCATATAATTTAATGCAAAGTCCTGGGGTTATTACTTTATACCGAAATAATATTTATATTTTTTTTGGTCATTAATTGCTAGGTGCCGAAAAAAACTGACATTATACTTAACAAAAGAAGATTTGTGCTGCTTGGCGAGACTTGTTTGCTATAAGACATATTATCATGAGTTGTTTCATTTTAATTGTGACATTCAGCGATACTTATTTGGATCAAAACGTGAGCCACTTTTGGAAGAAGCACTGGCTGTAGCTTATTCAAGAATACGTATAGTCAAAGATCGGTCAGATGGAAGGAATCCATTAAGTCGAATGAACGGCGTTTTGTATAATCTTGCTTTAACTGAAGCTTATAAATATTATTCGCCAGGATATAAAGACTGGCTAAGTTATTCAGGGGAAACTTTTTTTAAGCTAGGCTTTCTGGATTACATACAACCTCCACAATTCTCATTCTTGAGATCCAATGGAATTGAGGTCGAACATCTGCTGCAACAAATTTTTGTCTTCAACAATGGGTTTGTAGAGAGGATCGTTTAAACAATTTAAAGTTACCCCTCCACAACCATTGACGGGATCCAAGGCGAGTCGAGGATTCGATGCGATGCCGAGTAATGCGGAGAGCGATGTCCTGATTTAACAAAAATATACTGCATCTGGGGTGATCTTTGTCATTGTGTTCGCTTGTATTTTGTTAACTAACGACCACCACCTTAAAGGTGTCAAGATTGTTGAATTCAAGTATAGACTTGTCATTTGGTCATAGAACGCGAATAAGTTATTGTTCAGGTGGACGCTATTTTTGAAACAAGTTAATATAAGGCAAGCCACATGCATACTTTTCTTCTTTCGACTTTAATGTGCTTATTGATTACTGTTGATGCCTTAGCAGAATCGAGTCGTGTTGCGTCAATTAATGATGAGATATCCCAGAAAGCTAAAAGTTCATGGAAGGCTGGAGACAACAAATTTACAGGTATGTCCATTGAGGATTTAAAAAAGTGGGCGACCGCTGTCGAGGAAGAGTCTAGTATTCAACCTCAACTAAACGCAAGGCGCAACGTGCCTGACGATGTTGCCTCAGAGGCACCTTCAAGGTTCACTTGGACAGACGTTGATGGAGTAAATTATGTTACGAGTATAAAGAATCAAGGTTCGTGTGGTTCTTGCTGGGCGTTTGCAGTGACTGCTCAACTTGAAACGCTGCTGAGGATATATAACGAGAGATTTGATGAAGCGTCGGCCATGGATTTGTCTGAGCAAGGATTGTTGTCGTGTAACAATGTTAGTGCCGGGACATGTGTAAGTGGATATACTTCTCGTGCGATTAATTTTTACAGAGATGTTGGCGCTATCGAAGAAACCTACGCGCCCTACGTAGAGTCTAAACTAGAGTGCTCGCTTGCACTGCAAGGTACTGACTAATATGGGTCTACTAAGAAATTTAAGCTTAAGGACGGGGTGCTCCAAGTCCCGTGGGAGTATGTAGGGGATCAAGCTACCTATACCATCGCTCTTGTGAAGAAGTATCTAAGAGACTATGGACCGCTCGTTGTCAACATGCGAACTTACTATGATTTTTATTTTTACGAGTCTGGTGTTTATCGCCGTACTAGTGCGGAATATGTAGGGAGTCATGCCATTCTCGTTGTTGGCTATAACGACAATGAGAGATACTTTTTAGTAAAAAATAGCTGGGGGAATGATTGGGGCGAAAATGGTTTTTTTCGAATTTCATATGAAGAACACGTGAGTGTGGACTCAACAGGTACGAAGTTTGGAGGGTATGCTTACTACAACACAGGGGTTTACGGAGATCTGCCTCCCATAGTTAGTCCGCCCAAAAAAATGAATCATATTTCAGCTGTACACGGGTTATTGCTTGATTGATGCTAGTGCTTATTATTGTGCGGCCTAAAACAGTACTCAATGGATGACAACGTCGTGGAGTGTGTAAGTTTAAAACATAGATTGATTGACGTCACCGAGTAAGCGAATCAACTTGGCTTCAAGGCAAACATCTGCGTCACTGGCCACCTCTATGCTGATTACCTTGAGCCGCCGGCCGGGTTGGAAGGCAGCAATCCCCTGGTCTGGGCCGGTGATCTGTCCGTGTCGACCAATCCGCGACCGCAGGTTGTGGGTTTCCTTGAAGGTCAAGGGAGCGTTTGAATATGTGAATAATATTTGACTTCACCTCCGACATGTGACAACAAAAGAATATACTTACTATATGAGGAATAACCATGGAAAGTAATCTTGCAAGTTTCTTTGATGAGTTGTCGTTTCGGTTGGAAGTAGTCAAAGATGCAAATTCAAAGTTAAATAAATTTCTGGCACCAGAGTTTAATTTTTTTAAGCTAATGTATATTGATGAAAACAAAATGTCTGATCTCATCGCTTTTTTATTAAATCCTTCTGAACGACATGGCCAGGGATCAGCTTTTCTCAGTAGGTTTTTAGAAAAACTGTTGGAACAGTCTAGAATATCTCTAGACATTTCAAGAGTAAAAGTGTCGCGCGAATCTCATACTTATAAAATACTTCAAAACCATAGGCGAATTGACATTCTGGTTGAGCTCGGGGCTGTGCTGATAGCAATTGAGAATAAGCTGTGGTCAGGAGAGCAAGACAACCAGCTGGCAGATTATTCAGACCATCTTTCAAGGCTGAGCAATAATAGCTATATAGTCTTTTTGACTCCATCAGGTCATAATCCTAAAACAATTAATACAAACAAAGCTCCGTCAGGAGTCACATTGGTTGTTTGGTCTTACCTCGAGGTCGCGACATGGCTAGATGAATGTAAGACTGTTTGTAATTCGACTAGGGTGTGCTTTTTTTTAGATGAGTTTAAGAATTACATCCTTGAAAATATAATTCAAGGATGAGGAGGTTTGTAATGTTAGCGCCAGAGAAAGATGCAGTCGTTAATTATGCTTTGGCTAGCAAAAGAAACTTAGAAATTGCTTTGAATGTGATAGAATCCAGAAATCAGCTTTTAGTTTCCATTTATGATTCATTCGGACAAAGATTGAAGGATTCTTTTTTTAAGAGCCTTGGCGATAGCTCTATGTGGATATGTAACAACACCTATGCAGAGGAAGGCATGGTGTCATATGCTGGGATTGCTTTTCAGAAACAATCTTGGAGCAATAAAGATATATGGCTAAATTTAGAGGCGCAATCTGGCGGAGTGAGGGACTTTATTATTGGATTAAGCAAGGACAAGGATTTAGAAGGGCTTTTAAGTCAAGCCGTAATTGATGAATTAAATAAAGAAATTGGACCTGGGTCTCAGTCGAAACATTGGGCTTGGTTTCAGAGGGTTAAGCAGTTTAGCGCTTGGGATGACAAGAAAGTTCTTGTGGCGCTTAAATATGATAATGAGCCAGTTGATTATTTTTTAGATTTGTTTTCGAGAATTAACAAAATTTTGATGCCAAGCATTGATGCTTATTGCTCTTGAGAATTGATAAAAAAACCCACGCCGACCACTTTAACATGGAAGGCGTGGGTTTCTTGTTTTGAGCCTAAACTATTTCTTGTTGCCCTTGGTCTCTTTGGCTTCGTCAACAGCTTTCAACAACTCAAGACTGCCAACATTCTTGAGGTGGTCGCGGAAAATTGGACAGCCTGTTAAGCTCTAGTCCTCGATGACGGAGGGCGGTTTCGATGTCCAAGCGACGGAAGTTTTCAGCAGAGTTCAAGGCGAAAGTGGCGCTTGAGGCCTTGTCCGGCGAATTGACCTTGGCTGAACTGGCCAGCAAATATGACGTGCATCCGACGCAGATCACAGGTTGGAAGCGACAAGCCAAGGAAGGCATGGTTGCGGCCTTTTCCGGGAAGGCGGCGACGGCACAGAAGGATAACGCCACCGAGATCCGGGAACTCCACGCCAAGATCGGTCAATTGACCGTGGAGAAGGATTTTTTAGAGCGAGCCTTCGCCAAACGATGAGTCGCGAGCGAAGGCGTGGGATGGTCGAACGCGGGCATCCCCGACTCAGTATTTGCCGGCAGTGTCGCATCCTCGGGTTGGCCAGGTCGACTTGGTTTCATCGCCCGAAAGGCGAGTCGGCCACGAATCTGGAGCTGATGCAGCATATCGACGAGCAGTTTCTGGAGACGCCGTTTTACGGATCGCGCCAGATGCGGCTGCATTTGCGGCATCAGGGCATCGAGATCGGACGTGGCCGCGTGCGGCGGTTGATGCGCAAGATGGGGTTGGTGGCAATCTACCAGAAGCCCAGGACGAGTGCGCCGCATCCCGAGCACAAGATTCATCCGTACCTGCTGCGAGAGCTTGCGATCAAACGGCCGGATCAGGTGTGGTGCGCCGACATCACGTATGTACCGATGAAGCGAGGCTTCCTGTATCTGGTGGCGGTCATGGACTGGCACAGCCGGGCCGTGTTGTCTTGGCGTTTATCCAACACCCTGGACGCTGATTTTTGCGTTGCCGCCTTGGAAGAGGCCATGAACCGCTATGGGGTGCCGGAAATCTTCAACACGGATCAGGGGTCGCAATTCACTGGCCAGGACTTCACGCAGACGCTTAAAGATGCCGGCGTTGCCATCTCCATGGATGGCAAAGGCCGCTGGATGGATAACGTCTTTATCGAGCGGCTATGGCGCTCGGTGAAATGGGAGTGCATTTACCTGCGAGAACTCGAAACCGGCAGCCAAGCTCGCCAAGCGCACGGAAACTGGTTCCACTTCTACAACGAGCGACGACCGCATACGGCTTTTGACGGTCGCCGCCCCATGGACGTATACCGGGAGGGCCACTCGGCCCCCAAGGCGGCATGAGCACCAACCGGACTGGAGCTTAACAACGCCGCCAAACTGTCCAATCAAGCCAGACCACCTCAGTCCGATTTAAGTGCAGCTGCCTAATATCATAATCACGAAGGTCAAATTCTTGTTTCATGTATTTTTCCCCTTGACAACTTGGTTGGCCCAGTTTAATTTTTTGTAAGTAAATGTGCAGTTTTATTTTAGTGACAATTGCGTGAACTATAGGGGTACAAGACTTAGTAACTTTATTTCTGTAGAAAGTTTCACTGCGAAATCATGGTTTTGATTTTTGACGAGTAATTATCTGATTAGATGATCCATTTTTTACTTCAATTTGGCAATATTTTAACTAAACTGATTCTAAATTAACAAGTAGACAACATAGGAGCAGCCAATATGGGTGACAACAACGAAGGAACTGATGAGATTGCTAATGAAACATTGGGCAATGGATTTGAATCCTCCCCAGTAACAGATATATTATCTTCGGGAAAGGATCGAATTAAACGGATTCTCATGTTAACTGAAAGTAACCTTGAATTTGCTACTTTTTTAAAACAAAAATTCATTGAACGGTTTGAATACGATGAAACAAAAGAAAAAGCTTTTGACAAGCTCTACGATGAATTGCAAAGCCAAAAAAACTTAAACAATTTCATTGATCGGTCAAT
The DNA here is from genome assembly GCF_000801335.2 of Desulfovibrio sp. TomC. NCBI lineage: Bacteria > Pseudomonadati > Thermodesulfobacteriota > Desulfovibrionia > Desulfovibrionales > Desulfovibrionaceae > Desulfovibrio > Desulfovibrio sp. TomC. The sequence continues at coordinate 6,930 of NZ_JSEH01000040.1, read as the reverse complement.
GAAACCACTTCTATTAGATCTGCTTTTGTTTCACGATAGTTTGGCAAGTCTGATCAGATCGATTGAATCTTCCTCTAACGATGGCGATGACTTACTAAATCATGTCAAAAGCCTACTTGATGAATTTCTAGAAATATTGTATAGACAGGAAGTAGTCACTATTGAAGACGAAGATGATATTAATCCTAAAAATCATAGAACAATTCGTGTGATTCCCACGAAAAACTTAAATGAAGATTTTCAAATTGTCGATGTGTTGCGTAAAGGTTTTATTTGGCGGAATAATGTGCTTAGGCCACAGGATGTCACCATTAAACGCTTCGAAAAAACACACACTCCCCAATCTAATAATACGTAGTTCCATCGGTTTGGCCTTCTGAAGCATTCGCCTAAAAACTTTAAAGAGGATCTTGCAATGTCAGATTTTTCTTATGTCTTTGGAATTGATCTTGGCACAACATTTTCTGCAATATCTTATATTGATGAGCACGGCAAACCTGTTGTTATCCCTAGCCAAGAAAATAGGCCGATTACCCCTTCTGTTGTTTATTTTAGTGATGATATGAAATTTTTGGTGGGGGATGAAGCTGTCAACATGTTAAAAGCTGACCCACAAAATACGGTAAGTTTTATCAAAAGACAGATGGGCCGTCCTAACTTTAATTATAAAATTCATGACAGAGCATATAATCCTCAAGAAATTTCTGCTATTATTTTAAAAAAGTTAGCACTTGACGCAAAATTATATTTTTTACAGTTAGGACTTGAAGTCGAGGTTAAAGACGTTGTGATTACTGTACCTGCTTATTTTGGCATGGACCAACGGGGTGCAACAAAAGAAGCTGGTGAGCTTGCAGGTCTTAACGTATTAATGGTTATGAATGAACCAACAGCTGCCGCCCTTGCGTATGGAATTAATAAAATTGGAAAGGACCAGAATGTATTTGTCTTTGATTTAGGCGGCGGGACTTTTGATGTCACGATATTAAGTATCAAAGACAATAATATTTGGATGGTTGCATCAGACGGCGATCCCGAGCTCGGAGGTAAGGATTGGGACGATGATTTACTTTCGTATTGTGCCGAATCATTTAAGAATAAATATCATTCTGATCCGCAGGATGACCCGTATTCCTTTCAAGAGCTTTACGATAGAGTTCTAAAAGCTAAGATATCACTATCAAAAATGGCTAAAACAAATATTGTGGTAAGTCATGATGGGAAAAGAGAAACAATTGAAGTCCAAAGAAAACAATTTGAATCTTTAACGAAAGATCGTTTGCAACAATGCTCACGCCTTTGCAAAAATGTGCTAGAAAAAGCTAATATGTCATGGAGTGATCTTGATACTATTTTGTTAGTCGGCGGATCTACTTACATGCCGATGGTCAGAGAGATGGTGAGAGAGCTTAGTGGGAAAGAGCCCTCAACAGATGTAAACCCTGATCAGTGTGTAGCTATTGGCGCTGCATATCAGGCGAAATATCGTTTCATTGAAGAGGAATTTGCCAAAGCAAAAGAATTACATGGCGAGGTAGCTGCAGTTAGTCTAAAAACAAAACTTCTTGCAGGATTGAAAGATATCAAGATACAAGAATGTGTCGCAAAATCACTGGGCGTTATCCTTCTTGATAATAATTTTGCGGAATACGTTCATGAAATGATTTCTGAACAAACAGACATACCTCATATCGTAAAGGATACTTTCCACTATGCCTATGACCAACAAACCTCGGTTAAAGTTGAGATCACTGAGGGTTTTGGGAAAAAACGTGATGATGTTGCCCTCATAGGCGAGGTTATTCTGGACAAACTTCCTCCCAGGCCCAAAGGGACTCCTTTGGAAGTTTTGTATAAATATAATATCAATAAAACTCTTGATGTTGAAATTGTTGACGTTGAAACAGGAATTCGGACGCAAGGTCAAGTTACTCTGGGTGGTTCGATGAGTAAAGAAGAAAAAAAAGCTTCGCAAGACCATATTTCGATGATGGAGCAGGGATGATAAAGATAACCTTTAAAAAACAAAACCTTTTTTGCGTTCTGAATTTGCAGATAGAGCAAGAATTTTACTCGAAAGAGTCAACTCCTTTAAATTTGCGAACTTAATCCTCTAGATATTGCTAGCATATTTAATCAATATAATCTTTGAACTGTTTTTTTAGTGAATTTTACTATGATTGACAATATTGTTTCCAAGCAAATGCAAACAGGCTGAGCCTCTCCTTTGCAAGCAAAATCCATTGAGCTATCATATCGGAAAAATTGGGTCGCAACAAACTTACTCGGCGGTGAAACCTTGCTAAAAGGTGTCAAAGTCAATTTCTCGGTATAGCATAACTATCGGGCGTTATCCGTAATGGGCTGAATTGATTCAGTCTATTAACTCCGTTCCGGGTTAGAGAATGGCCTAAACAAATTACCTCCTTATGATTGCTCACCCAAAAGCGTGACTAATTGATATTTTTTGGAGAAGTTAATGAGAGACATTAGTCATTATTTTGTTGCGATTGATACTTTTTTGATTGAAGCTCGCCGGGTAGATAGTGATCGAAAATTTAATTATGATTTATATTCATTCCTTGGAGTTGATACCAATGAACCCACACCGATTATCATTGCCAAGCTCAGAGACATAGAAAAGTCCATTCAATGTCTAGTAAATTCAGCAACAAAAAAAGATTTTGCAGTTAAATTTATTCAAGCAATACCAGCTATTGAGGCAATATTCCGTGATGGCCGAGAACAATATAACATATATATTTCTGAACATGATCCCAGAATCATTGAAATAAAAAAAAGTTTAATACTTGCAACATCTGGTCAAAACGACTTGAATGAGGCGCAAAAAAGATGTATTGTAGCAACTGCAATCGACCAAGGTCTGCAACTGTCAAAAATTGAAACTATAATAAGAACTTGGTTGCAATTTAACATCACCACTACTAATGGGAATACTGAACATATTGACTTTGCATCTACGGATGGCGAATTATTTGACAAGACTCTTGAAGATCTAGATACTGCTTTCTTGCGAATTAGCAATTTTTATGTTTTCTTTGTCGCCCTAATCGTAGGCTTTATTTTTTGGATTCCTTTGCACACATGGAGATTTGTATTTGCAACACTTTCGGCATGGTTTTTTTGCAGTTATTTTCGCAAATACTTTTTTTATCATCTTAGCAAACAAAAAAATATTTTTTCTAAACTTTTCCCTTACGCTAGGCTGTGTTTTATTTGTATAATCCTGTCCGTTTTAATGCTTGAAATTTTGCCATACATGGAAAATTTTCATAAAGCTGTTTTTATCCCTTCTGATACGCCTCAACCAAATAATCGAGCACAGATTAAAACTTCACCAAGTTATCCCTCTGAAATCGCTGACAACCTTTCAAAAGGAAAAGTAGAAGCAATCCGACCGTCTGATCAATCGATAGAGACGTCAACATCTAAGGCAAAACCGGTTGCAAGATTCTCAAAAAACAATAAAGGCATTATATATGACAACTTGACCGATTTAGAGTGGGTTGTACTTTCTAGTCAGCCAGTTCCATTCGACAAGGCTGTTAAATTAGTTCAAGGCTTTCAACAGCATAACAACAATTGGAGACTGCCAACAATAAAAGAACTACAATCCTTAATGAACACGGGTAGTGTTGTGCAAATTTGCGATGGTCAATCAGTGACTTTCCATATTAACCCTGTTTTTGAAGTTGGATGCTGGGCTGTTTGGTCGAGCGAAAAGAAAGATCCTACACATGGCTATTATTATACTTTCGGAAGAGGGGTCAAAGATGACATAAATGTAAACGATTGCAATCAATACTGCCCGAAGTTATTTGCAGTCAGAACAAAATAATTGGATTCTTGAATCAGGCGTCGATTTACAAGATTCTTTTGTCCATTAGAATAATATCCACGCCTTTACGCCTACACTTTATTGCAGTGATTTATCCAAAGAAATAAATGTATTTAACAGTAAAACTAATTGGGTGGGATTAATCCAGGCATTACCATTCCAAAAAATATATTTTCATAATATTTTACTTCTACTTCTTCTCAGATAAAAAACTGGCGTGAATCTAAAGATTCCATTAATTATTTACGCATAAGAGCTTTGGCTTAATTGCCGATTTGTCTCAATCATATCGGAATTTATAAACCTAGCCCCTTACCCTTTCACCCTTAATACCTCCCATTCAACAAATAACACTGGAGATTAAATATGGTTTCTATTGAATACAGAATTTTATTTTTAGCTTTAAGTTTTACCATTTTTGCTACTGCTTCGTGTGCGCCGACAACTTTTTCGCAGAAATTTTCTGAAACTTCTGCCCATGAGTATTTTGCCAAAGGGGTTTCTTTAGCTCAAAATCGTAATTTCCAAGAAGCATCTTTTGCTTTTGACAAATCGATACAATTAAACCCAACCTTTTTACCATCTTATTTTTTAGCAGCTTCAACTCAATATTCACTTAACCACTACGGTTCATGTGCTAAATACGCAAGAGATGCGATTGCGATAGACTCCGACTATGCAGATGCCTATGACATCGGCAGCGAATGCCTATATCAGCATGCTAAGTATTCAGAAGCTATTCCACTGCTAGAACATCTTATTACCCTTAAGCCTGGGACTGCTAAAAAAGATTTTTATCAAAGTCCTGTTGACGCTTATTTCCGTTTAGGAATGTGTTACCTTTTTTTAAAGAATTTTGACAAGTCTGTTATATATTTTAAAAAATTTCTAGCTCTCGCAAAGAATGACAATAATTTTAAGGACTTTGTGCAATTTGCTGAAAAAGCTGTTGGCACTTTTGAGAAAGAACTAAAAGCATCTTCAATTAGCGTCAAAGAAAAAAACAAGCATCACATCAACAACGTTCAGAGAACGTCAAACAACCAATCTTCCTCTAAAGTTGATGCAATTTTAGTAGAAGCAAACAAAATACACGACAAAACACGAGTCGTATATTAAAGAATCATTTTCTTAAGCATTTAAGGTGCCATTGATTATTGCAGCCGGGCAGGATGTGCTTCTGTCCGTCTGCAAATAGAAAGTAATTATTCTTCATATTATCAGTTTTTATGAGGAACGGTCGGTAGTGATGACCTTTCCCCCATTAGGTATCCCAGTTAAAAGTTCGTGACGCCGGCCAAGGAGGCCATCGTCATGCGGAAGAGCCGATTCAGCGAGGAGCAGATCATCGGAATTTTGAAACAAGCCGAGGCAGGCATGACGGTTGCCGCTGTGTGCCGCCAGCATGGGATCTCCGACGCGACGTTTTACAAATGGCGGAGCAAATTCGGCGGATTGGAAGTGACCGAGGCACGTCGGCTGCGAGGACTTGAGGAGGAAAACCAGCGCCTGAAACGGCTTGTGGCCGACCAGGCCTTGGACATCCAGGTTCTCAAAGAGGTCCTTGGAAAAAACGCGTAGAGCCCGCCGAACGCCGCTTGGCCGTGCGTCATGCCGTTGAGGCGCATGGTTATTCCGAGCGGCGGGCCTGCCAGTTGATGGAAATGAATCGTCGGACGTACCGGCGAGCGCCTGGCCCGGATCGCGACGCCGACCTGCGCGTCCGGTTGCGGGAACTGGCCGAGGAACGTCGGCGTTTCGGCAGCCCCCGGCTGCACATCCTGTTGCGGCGTGAAGGCGTTGTCGTAAACCACAAGCGGGTCGAGCGGGTGTACCGGGAGGAAGGACTGTCGCTTCGGCTCAAACGGCGCCGCAAGCGCGTCAGTCACTTGCGTGTCGTGCAGCTCGGACCGACCGGACCGAACCAGCACTGGGCCATGGATTTCGTAAGCGATTGTCTGGAAAATGGCCGACGGTTACGCGTGCTCACGGTGGTCGATCTCTTTGACCGGCTCAGCCCGGTGATTGAAGTGGACCACTCCTTGACCGGTCATCGGGTAGCGAGAACTTTGGAACGCCTGAGTGCCGTGGGGCAGTGTCCGGCAATTATCCGCACGGACAACGGCCCAGAGTTTACAAGCAAGGCCCTTGATAGCTGGGCGCATGGGCGGGGAGTCAAACTGGAGTTCATCCGGCCTGGCAAGCCAGTGGATAACGGTCATATCGAAAGCTATAACGGCCGGTTGCGAGATGAGTGCCTCAATGCTCAGACCTTCCGCTCGCTGGCCGAGGCCAAAAGGATCATCGAGGACTGGAGGCAGGATTACAACACCGTGCGCCCCCACAGCGCCCTTGCCGGGATGAGCCCGGAGGAATACCGAAGAGCCGTTAAGGGGGAAAACCCTGAAACCAAGAGTCCGAACTTATCCTTGGTGTACTCGATGGGGTAAGGTCAGTCCAAGCCAACGGTGCTCACGCAGTACCCTCGCGCCCAAAAGTGATACCCTGTCAGATTCTTTGTCCTTCCGAGATACCTCCGGTGGATAAGAATCGCGGACTTTCCTTTGAGCTTTCCCATCGCGTTTGCAACGCTGAACTTGGGCGGTATGCTCAAACACATGTGCACATGGTCAGCAAGAGCATGCCCCTCGACCAATTCCAGCCCAAACTGCTGGCACAACTCCCGGATAATTCCGCCGATCTCTTTTCGAAGTCTTCCAAAGATCGCTTTCTTCCGTTACTTCGGGATGAACACGACGTGGTACCGGCAATACCAGCGTACGTGCGCTTGGCTTTCCCAATCTCGCATAGGCTCTCCTCATCCTTGCCCCGGCGGGCTTGGTTTGGAGAGCCTTCTTTTTCCAACAGAATCAACCCAGGAACGGTCAAACCTTTTGGCGTCACACCGCCAGAGGCGGTGGTTTAACTGTTGGAATTATAGTTTCATTTGTCTTTGCTGAGCGAACTGGCGAGGAATCCTTCCGCTGGCTCTTTATCCCAGACAGTTCTGATCTCCAAACCAACCTGAACCAAATGCGCAGGATGCTGCGCAAACGGACCACACTGAAATG
>NZ_JSEH01000039.1 GCF_000801335.2 Desulfovibrio sp. TomC | reverse complement strand
AATATGGTTTTATCGTATGCTTTGGGATGGTTTTTGTATTCTTTTACTGCTAAATTTACAAGCTCTAATCCTTGGAGAGTTATCATAGAGAGCTTGTATTCTTTGTTTTCAAGCGCTAATAACTGTTTTTGTTTCTTAATTTCTTCTACTAGGCCAAACAGTGACGCTTGGACAAGGCTCATTAGTTCTTTGTTTTCTTCTGGAACTTCATCAAATAAAATGTCAAGTAGTCCTTTTGCCCCTCCAGCAGCATTAAGAATATCGTGAAAAAAGATTCGTTCCAGTATTTTTCTACGTTTTTCGTCTTCTATATCTACGATTGAGACAACATAATACTTTGCGTTTTCAACATCCCAAGGAGAAACAAATACTCTCAGGTCTTTTGCCGAGCTTTCATCGTTGTGGCTTACCAGGAGTTGACAGTCGTGCTGCGCTTTTGCATTGCCGATCATGCTTTCTAATACTGCTCGAAGAGCACCACATTCACGGCAAAATGTAGAAGTGCCACATTTTGCTTCTTCCACGTGGGCGTAGCTACAACCCATTGCTTCACCGGGGCGAAGCCCAAGGAAATTGCCTAGGTCGTGGATGCCAAGGATGTCTAAAAAAGCTGTATTGCTGAAAACTATTTGCCGGTGACTGTTTAAAACAATGAGCGGAAGGGGAAAGAAGTCAAAGTAGCTAGAGCATATGTGTCCAGAAAGCTGTTCTCTCTCTTCCTGTACTTCATTAATGCTTAAACGTTCAGGTGGGGCGCATTTTGTATGTAACTGATCGCTGCTCAAGTTCATATCCTTCCGGTCGATTTAGTTGCAAACTAGAAAAGTAGTGCGTGTAATATCGATATCTTGCATCACTTAGACCTAAATCTAGTCCGTTCGGTGGTCAAAAACGAAATTTCTTTCGTTTTTGGGGATGCCGTTTGGGCTGAATCTCAGAACTTTGCCATTAGACACCCTTTTTTTGGACTAAAATCAGCATTTATTGTATATTTTCAGCTTGTTCTCGGGATTCGCCGCACATAGCCGGGTCTGAACTCGCAGGATCCTGTGAATTTTTGGACCGAAAAAACGGCTAATTACTCGTTTTAAAAAAGTCCAGTAAACTGGAATCCTGGGGCACCGGTCTCAAGGTGATTTGTCGCGACAACCATAGGGCCACCATATCTGCTGTAATTCCAAACTTTTTCTCCGCAAACGGCAACACCAAGTAAACTTCCCAAGCTGTGGCCGATGGGATACAGTCACCACTACTGACCCAGATGGCCGGCACTGAGACTGGGACCAGACCCAGCATACCACGCCGTTAAAAAAAGGTGAACCACCGGGGCAGGGCGGTCCACCTTTAAAGTTCCCAGTGCTTAAATCAAGTTTTTGTCGAATAAGTCAATTTTAACAAGTACATCCAGTCCAAGCGTTTTGACAATCCATGCTTCACCTTCGGTCCATTCGCGTTCCATAGTAAGTTTTCTTTGTTCTTTGATCATATCGATATTAGCTTCAAATTGCTTTGGCTTGTACAGCGCTTGATATTTGTAGTAAATTTCTTCATTGCATTTTTCACATAAGAAATCACAAGGGTATCTGTGATTCGGAAAACATGTATGAGATTTATCCCATAAACATCTTTGTGCCATAATATTTCTCCATTCTTGGTCTTTGACAAATGAAAGACGAGGAGTCTGTGCTAGAGATTCCTCGTCTTTCCATAGCGTTTAAGTTTTTGTTTATTCCTGGTTACCAGTGTCGTCTGCTCCTCCGTCACGCAAGTTGTTGTTTAATGTTGCTTCTCTCATTTTCTTGGCCTGCTTGATAATGTCAGCCATTTCAGCGGCAGTTACTTTGCCTCGAAACGGCAAACAGTACTCCTTGTAGCAATCATTGCAGAGGGTTTTGAATTTATTCTCAGTGGTGCAGATGAAACTCTTTAAGCAAATATAGCATTCTTTATTCAATTCGATTTCATTCTTTTTCTTCTCGTGGATTTCATGAATAGCTTTTACAATGTCTATGTTCTTGCGAAATTCCTCCGGTGTAAAGATGCTTCGATAGTAATCAACATAAATGGTGTGATAGCATTTATTGCATAAAAATATCCAGCTTACTGATGCTGGCTCTTTTATGGTGTCCAGCTGACACCACTGACAAGTTCTCATGACTAGTGTCCTCATTTGTCTTTACTTATTGAAAAATAGAAAGACGGAGTATCTTTTACAAGACGCCCCGTCTTCCTGGACTATGCCACTTCTAAAGCGGGTAACAGATTGACTGCTCTTTCTTTTTCTCCTTCCATGTAGTGGTAATAGGTGTCTGCCGTCATCTTCACCGTTGAATGACCCATCATCTTGGAAACGGCAGCTAAGTCAGCACCTTTGCGAAGTAATGTGGTCGCAAACAGGTGCCGAAGATCGTACATACGAGTCTGGTAGGTGATACCAGCCCGTTTGCATGCGTTTTTGAATGCTTTCCGAATCGTGGTCAGGTTCCGGCCCATGTACTCGATGACATATCCGGTTTTGGATTCTGCCTGCTCCTTTTCCAAACGTTTCAGGAACTCAGGGTTTATCGGAACTGTCCGGTAGGTCTTGGTTTTACTCGCATAAATGCGAACAGTACTAGCCTTGAAGTCAATGTCTTCCCACTTGAGCGAGAGAAGTTCTGATTCTCCAGGACGAGTACCCAGGTTGAAACAAACTTCCATCGCCCACTTCAAATGTGGCTCGGCGTTGACCATGATCTTCTTTGCATCGTCCAAGGTGAGCTTCATATCCCATGGTTGAACCTTGGGTTTCTTCCAAATCTTCAGGGGATTAACGGAAGTAAAGCCGTTGTCTATCCCGAAGTTGAAGATGAAACTCAAGTAATCACAGTACTTATTTACCGTGTACTGGGACCGAACCTTTCCCGTTCTGCTGCTAACTCCTTGAAAGTGCAGGATGAACGGAATCATATCTTCTTGATATGTCAAAGAATCCACTGGCTTGTCGCCGAGAACCGGGATAAACACATGGTGGACCAAGTGCTCGATGTTCCGAATGTGCTTCTCCGTCCGGCCTGATGCCTTCATATGGGCCAGATACTTCGATCCAAGCTCCGACAGGAGCATCCCGCCAGGAACTCGACCAGTGACCTGGTTAAAGCCCTGGATCGGGGCGGCACCTGGGTTCTCCATCTGTCCGGTCGCCGGCACTGGTACCAGGACCGCTGCCGTCACCGTTTCGGGATCAGGAACCGGTAACCCCTGGTCGAGTGCGTCACGAACAGCGTGATCAAACTTTTCAGCTTTTGCTTGACCAAGTTCACCACGACCAAACGATTTGTCATGTCTTTTGCCGTTGAAATGCCAATAGACCATCCATCGGCTATCACGTTGATAGACGCCCATAAGAAACCTCTTCTGTTCTAGGTTGAAGTAACAATTTAAATTCTGGACCGAGGGGAATTAAGGCGCTCTACAAATAAAGGGGATTTTACTCCCCTCGTGAGAAATCTAAATAGAGTTCATCAAAACTTCTTCGACTTCTTCCTCCTTCACACCGATATATCTTCTTGTGATACTCGGGCTGCTGTGGTTGAGTCTTTTCGCTATGACTTCCCATGGGGTGCCGTAGGTTTTTCGCTGGTGATAACACCAAGTTTTTCTTAACGTGTGCGCCCCGTAGTTGCCAGGAAGGTGGATTGCATCGCACCATTGCTGCACGTACATGGTCACAGCGTATGTTGTAATTGCGTAGTTACTCCCTTTCCGGCTCTTAAACAGGAAATGGTCATCCTTTGCATCAACTGTCTTCAAGTAGTCGTCAAGAGCATCTTTAATGTCCTTGTTGACCATCAAAACGTTTTCTTTTTGCGTCTTCTTTTCACGCAAAACTACTCGGTCGCCTATCTTGGCATGTTTTATGTCACCAACCTTCAAGCTCAATAAATCTTGAACTCGAAGACCAGTGTTGATGCCGAGAATGAAGAGCAGCCTGTTGCGTGGTTGATCTGCCAAGAGCTTTTTAATGCTCTTGATGTCCTTCGCATTAGTTATTGGTTCGACCTTCATAAATTCCTCCAATCTGGTTTTTACTTTTGGGAAGACCAGAAACGAATATTGAAAACTGCTGGTCCAAGGGCTTGGCCCTGGGGCTTGCCGTTAACGCCTTGTGATTCTTTGGAATCTTCAACTTTCTAGGTCGAATTTACGTTAATAGGTAAAACCGTCCTTCGACGATATTCAGTATCTTTCAATTTTGAATACTTATATCTCTAATTTTGTGACTAAAATCGTAAATCCAATGCGAAGGATAAGCTGCTGACAATCTGACTCTTTGCAACTAAATCAATGCGATAAAGGCGAAGTAATCCCAACTTTAAAGATGTATGAAAATCTTATCCGAGTTAAAAAATAAGAAATGCCACGCAGACGAATCCGCATGACATTTCAGTTGGAGGGTTATGGGAGAATCTTGTTCAAGATGATCTTTCCATCGATGACTTCGATTGTGAACTCGTCGCCTTCGTTGACTTCAAGATCACCGAGATCGTGGGCTTTCAGATTGACCTTCAGGAAACCGAATTGGTTTACCTTCGGTCTCTTTGAGTCCTTGAGATAAAGTCCCTTGACCTCATAGAGCACCCTGTCGGTACTTATGAGCTTTAAGATGTACTGTTTGAGCGTTTGACGATGTTTGATCTTCATCTGCTCCATTATCGTAGCAGCATCCAGACCTTCTTTGATAAGGTTGCGAAGAGTCTTCGGATCATACTTCGATTCGATCTTCTTCTTCGCCGTCCCGTCTTGAACGTCAGTTGAATTACCATTCTTGGCTCCCATAACGCCTCCTTTGCATAGAAATGTTACTTTATCTGGTATATCTCTACGAATTGCTGAAAAATGCATGAAAATGCACAAATTTAAGATCAAAATCCATCATATTTCTCGTGCTTCTGGGATTGGAAACGTAATTTGGCCCTAGGACGCTGTTCCTGGGGTTTTTGCTGGCGGGGGATGCCAAGCCATAGGACAAGCCCCGAAAACCCAGGAGACGGGATTTTACGGGGGGTATTCCTGGGGCCAGGACAAGTTCAACCAGCCCCATTGAGGTAATTGACGCCGGGTGGACCAGGAGACGGGTAAATCCGACCGTTAGAAAAAAGAAAAAGGCCCTCACGAATGAAAGCCTTTGTAAAGAATCTACTTTGCAGTTTACGGAATCATGCGACCATCTAAATTTCTTCAGATAGTAGCAGAACTCCTAAGAGTCGAAAGGAGCGTCACCGATCCTAGCACTCTGTTGCATCCGTATAAGCGGTTTTCCCGCATACGGCTACGTCAATTGGTATTCGATGTATCATAAGTGTCTAATGTTTTTGAGCAGTTTTTAATGACGCTGTACTACTGAATAACAGCGGCTTCGAGTTTATACCCAAAGCAATGGTTTTGTTGTTTTGTTTAAGTGACATCTCGTGCTACATCGAATACCGTTCGATAGTTTCTTACAAACTTCAGCCACCCTTATGAAAATCAAGCTTTCCATCTCCGTAAAAATCTTTTCACAAGGGCTTCCTTTGGTCTATTGCAATCCTTTGAAGCCATCCCATGTCTAATCGCATCCATATGTCCAAACGTGATTTCACTTGAGCTATCACGCTTTTTGAAGATTTTTAAAAATCAACGGATTTCAGTTTGCCATGAACTTCATCCGGCATATGGGCCACCTTGACTTCTTTGAGTTATCAAATACGGGCTGGTTTTTTGTCTCAACTTCTCCCCCGTCTAGATTGCTCTATAACTGGTAAGTCATTCTTAAGTAGATCTAGTTCGAAGAGAGTACGACCGATCTGGTTTATCTTAAGAAATGTTTATTTTTCGACTTGATGTCTTTTCAAGAGAAGACACCTCCTAGATTTTGCTAGGATAGGATTTGGAATATACAAAGCACCCATGGCGTTTATAAACCGCAAAGTAGACTTCTAAACAATTTGCTGGATATTAATATCTGTAGCAAATCACTGAGTAAAGTAGCTTGCTTTACGTTGATCAGAAGTGACATTTCCGAGCCGTGCCGGTGTTTCGGTTCTGGGGCTTGAGGGCGGCGAATCGGTGTGCTACTTTTTTCCTGTCATTTCGGGGAGGCACAGGGCTTTCCTGATCCGAGTCATGGAATTGCACACAAGCAATGGTTGCGTATGGGTTTCATTCGAGACGATATTTACCAGATGATCCAGAGATCAGATAAATTGAAAGATGATGAACGTCTTTCAATCTTTGAGAGCTTGTCGCAAAAATTTTCATTAATCCCCTTGCGCGGTGGTTTTGCTTCACCCATAGAAGCTTCTGGTGATCCAGATGAAATGAAGCGAATGGCTAAGAAATTGAAAAGACCAATTGAAAACGGATGGCAAAAATGGTGCGAAACGATTCGCCAGTTCAACCGTCAAGATTTTAAAGCTGACAGGGCAGGAATAGCGTGTGGCCCAGCGAGTGGCGTGCTGGTCTTAGATATTGATGACATTGATAAATTTTGGAAAGTCCTTGAGTTCAATGGTATTGATCCGATGCTCCCACCTACTTTTGCCGTTAAAACCGGAGGAAGAGGGGAGCGTTATCACTATTATTTTAGATATCCTAATGATGGTAAGAAATACTCCTGCCGATCTAAGGCCAAATGCTTTGACGTAAGAGGAACAGGAGGACAAGTAATCTGTCCCGGGTCTTTACACCCTGAAACTCAAAAGCCCTATATAATAGCAACAAATGAAGATATTTTAGATGCTCCCAACTGGTTGCTCGAATATTCTTCAGGAGCACGAGAAATTTTCACAGAAGAAGAACAAGATAGACGTTCCAAAAAAATTTTACCCCCCGCCTCTCGAAATATATCTTCTGAAATAGAGCCTTTAGAAGATAAACTGGTTAATCTTGATGGTTTTATTGAAAGATTATCTGTTTCGGAAGACATTAAGCAAAAGATCATGACTCCATTTCCGCAAGGTACTCGATCAGAACCCTCTTGGTCGGTTTTGCTAGGTTTATTGAATGCTAGTATTGATGAAAGGACGATCAGGTCTATTTACCAGAGCTATCCCATTGGAGAAAGGTCCAGGGAAAAGCCCGATTGGTTTGAACGGGAACTTGAAGCAGCTAAGAAAACTATAGCTCAGAATCCAATAGGGGTTACTATGCAACTCGGTTTTCAATCTGGCTCAAATGCTTCTGCTTCTGATTCTGACTATGGAATTTTCAATGCGTATGATGTTTTAACGGCGCAAACAAACTTTGAATTTCTTATAGACAATTTCTGGCCAAAAGATGAGCCACTGTTGATAACTGGATATGGTGGGGCTGGTAAGTCAGTCCTGACCTTGCAAATAGCAATGGATCTGGTTTATCCACCAACCAATGGGTTCTTAAACAAGTTCAAAGTACTTCATGGTGGACATCGCGTTCTTTTTGTGCAATCCGAAAATTCTCTAGTTGGAATGAAACGAAGGCTTGAGCTTATACGCGGTGCTTATGCTATTCCAGATGATGTTATTCGAGAAAGGCTTTTCTTTGTCGGTAGAAAAAATGATATTCGTGCTTCTGGCGATCTTGATAGTCAACAGTTCCAAGATATAATCAAGAGGCAGTATGATTTGTTGGGATTTGATATCCTTGTCGTAGACCCGCTTATAAGCTTTCATAATAAAGATGAAAATTCAAATGACGAAATGCGTAAGCTCTTGGATAACTTTTCAGACTTCTGCGAAGGACTTAAGGTCTCGCCGTTAATCATACACCACCATGGAAAATTTAAGCAAGAAAGAGGAGTCGGTGGTGGACGCGGTGCAAGTGCTATCGGTGATTGGTCTCCTAATACTTGGGAACTCGAATACAAAGAAACAGTTAAAAGATTTAAGTTCATTCATAAGAAAGCTAGAAACTTCATGTTAAATGATGATCTTTCGCTTGAATTGAGCAACTTGAGGTTTAATGTTAGCATTCAGTCGGGTAATTTGAATAATGATACTGTTTACTATGTCATCAAAGCTTTGCAAAACTTGAACGGAGTAGCCCAGACACAAACTGTTTTGAAAAATGAAGTCGTCAATGTGTACAAAACCGAAAATCCTAACAAAAGTATTACTGCCGTGACTGCTGTCAAGTACATCAGTGCTGCCGTTGGTAAAAAAGCTATTAAAACCATCCCAGGTGCGAAAGGATCAATATCCTATCAGCTTTGACCAAGTATATTGACATTCCACCTGCAAGTTTTGTTGGGCTGCAACGGTTGCAACTTTCGACAGATTTCAAATTTGCAATAGAAAATCAAAAGATTTCAATTTGTTACTGCTGTTTTTCAGCTGCAACTGCAAGTTTGCGATTGCCTGCTGTAAACCATTGAAATTTTTAAGGTTCAACTGCAAAATTTTGGTTATATATTAGAGGGGGGTTGCTATACGCACCCCCTCCTGTCTCACAATAGTTAGCAATGTTGATGGCGAAGAAACTTTCCTTTTAAAGGAACGAAAAGGAACTTTCAGCAACATTTGAAACAAACTTTGCTAATTTTATTCAAGTTCAAAACAAATTGTAGGACGTTCAATTTCTATAGCTTCTTAAGTTTTGTTGGAACTGTTAGTGATTGATGTCACAAGGCTTTCTTTGCCATTGTCTTAAAAATCATGTCATATATGGAACCAATATAGTTAAAAACTAGTGTCAGTGGTCAGGTTGTCTTTTTGACTTCAACCGTCGATGAAGGTGTTTGCCTGCTTAAGGTTCTATCGTTTCCAACCTAAGGTAGTTACGTCGGTGAAGCAGATTTTTTTCAAACAATTTTTTTAATACTTTTGAAATAAAGTACATATGAATTGTAGCAAAATATTAATTGGTTATAAACGGGCTAAAACTTTATTGTTCGGTACATTGACTGTACCTGGATGAACTTGTTTAGAATTTGTCTTTCATAGTAAAATATTTGTCAAGATCAGGTTTCTTTAGATTTTTTGCCGATTACTATTCCAGGACAGTATCGGTTTGGTTTAGATGAATCGGAAGTTACAGATATTATTTGACAAGAGGACTTTTTAAATACGTTTAATAGGACGGGGTATCCCAGCTTTTCTTTCCAGATTGAAGTTTCTTTGTCTTTGATAATATTTCAAGAAGATGGATTAAACTCTACTAGGACTCATTGAAATTTTTATCTCGTCCAGCTAGGGCCCATGTTCGGCACATTTGACCTAGAAAGGAACGGGTGCGCCCGATGCTTAAACCGAGAAGGACAATCACGAAGGGGAGAAAGTGCCCCATGGTAGATCTTTCTCGGGAAACAAACTATGTTATCGTAAGATAACCGATAGTTCTGTTGGTTCCTGAAGGGCCATTTTCGCGATAGCCCTGGGGGATTGGGCGGCTAGTTTCGCTCGATTGCTAATATTTCTGGGGTATTAAATGGTCAACGACCCCGTGGTCAGTGCCCGGTCAGTCCAATGGTCAGTACCCCAAAAGTCCAGGTTCCTGGAAATTTGGGGGATATGCGAGGGGAGAAAACGACGAAATTTAATGACCCAAAATCCCAACACGGGGTAAAATTAAAAAGGTCAGTGATTTCGGTAAATTATATCTGTAAAGTTTTGTCAAAGCAAAACAGAAATGCTAAAGGCCTATAAGCACGTGCAGCCGGACAATAATAACCAAATTTACACTGGATCAAGTATTTAGTTTTAGCCAAAAATTGTTTTTAAATATTCACTAGTGCCGTTGTCGTTACTTTCTTCAAATCGTGGGGTAATAAAAGCATTTTCTGAAGATATGAACATCTCTAGCCACCAGAAATAGATAGAATTCGAAAAGGTCCTATAGTTTGAGTTTTTGATGATCTTGTCTAAGTCAATTCCTACGACTTCGTCCAAAAACCAAACAAAATCTTCATAAAGCGGATGTTTGCGGTAGAAGTCGTCCTGTTTTTCCCCACGTTTGTTAAACGGACGAAAGCATATGTCTGCATCTTTTTGATTTATACTATCATAAAATACACATCTTCCCGCTTTTGTCCATTGGGCATGCGATGAACAATCTGATGACCAAGCATGCAATCCTCTAAGTGCCTCGGCACTCCCTATCTTGAATGCATGAACATTGACGCCAGATTTATATAATTTTTCCACTGATGGTCTAAAGTTGAATTTATTTATTGCATTAGAACCAATAGCAACAATAGGGTACCTGTCTTTGCTTTCGCAATAGTAATCTACAATGTCATCTTCAAGCAAATGGATGACAGGGACAGGATATGGGAATATGCCTTCATTTTCGAGGATACGTTGATTTTCGCCGTTTTTGCTACAAAAATCACTCCTTTCCAGTTCGTCAAAGTCTTCATCATAACTGAAGTAAAAATCAAATAAATTCCCATACTCCTTGAGAAATTTAGCATAGTCGTGTACAGTGTGAGTAACTTTTTCAGGGTTATTATGTTTTGACCATACACCAGAGTCAAGAATAATAGAATTTATGTTGTCTTGGAAATCATTTATGATGCGAATTGTTTCATTGTCGTTTAACCCAAATGAACGCAAAAGATTTACTTTTATATCTGGAGCATACTCTTGTATTAGCTCAAAGCTTTTGTAGCTTAATGAAGATTGGTAAATTCTCATTCGATCGCCTTGGCTTTAATTTCTGAGAAAGGTGTAACTTTCGGTTCGTCAAACTCGGGCCATTTCTGAGCCCAAAAATTCATCAAATCATGGGTGGTATAAAACAATATTTCTAGCATTTTAACAAATCTATCGGGACTGTGATCGGGAATATAATCGTCTATTAAAACATCTTCCATCATATCGGCAAGTTGAAGACAGGTTTCCTCTAGCTTGTTATAAGATGGAGAATAGTCTACATCTATTGTGTTGCTCGTAGGATTGTAAGTTTTATTTGCGTATGGATCGCCTTTCTTGCTTTTTAGCAATATTAACTCAACTGCATGATAAACAGACGTTCCTCTTCTGAGTGATATTTCGATTTTTTTAATATCACTTTCTTTTACTATGCCTCTTTGCTTTGTTATTTCTGCTAAAAGATCGTCCGGGATTAAAATTTTATTTGATAAAAATTTGATTCTATTTGCGCCTAATTTAATTTTTTCTATGAAATCCCCAACAATCTCCTCTTGTTTAGGATTGTATGTATATCCACCAGCCGCTAAAATGTCTAAAATTGGATTCTCTGAATTTATTTCAGGGACAACCCTCGACAACTCAACAAGTAACTCTATCCCTAAAAAGTAGAAATTGTCTATCTCTGGTATTTTTGCTACTTTCATCAAATCATAGTGCCGTGCTTTGCTCATTTTTGTTTTGAACAATTTGTCGACTAACTTTATTCTTTCTTGTTCGGCTTCTGTTAATGTGCTTGAATTCTTTTTTATACGTTTAAGGGCCATAGAAATTATAATAAGGAGTTTGCCGGTTTGTATGTCGAGAAAAGCTTTCGCGGCTTTATCATGTTTTACCATTATCACAATATTTTTTTCTAATTCATTTTTCAATTCAACAATATCATCGAGTTCTTGGCTCGAATTAATTTGATAATTTTCGAAATCATATGTTTTTTGAAGTACATTTGTGATAATATTTATGTCAAGAGGGTACTCGCGAAATTTTGCAAATATGTATGATTTTAAAGATTCTCTGTCATCAGTATTAATGATCCGTCGGAAGGTATTAAGGTCATCTTCTATTGTCACTTTGCAACCATCCTTATAATTCGATGATGAAATGCTATATCCTCAGTGCTGAGATGAAAGAGATTTCTAAAATTTACAAATATTTTTTACTGTTAATTTACTACTAGTATGTTTGTAATGTCGGAGCATGTTTTTCTATAGTTTACTATCAAAACCAAGGCCACCTAAGCAGGTTGGATACGAGATTGCCTTTTCCCGCTGGCGGAAAATGGAAAGCCCGGCTTTTTGCTACCCAATATTACCTAGCTCGGTCAATCGGTGTTCTGAAAAATCCGAAAACGGCCTCCGGTGTCACGTACCCATTGTTTATAATAAGTTCCTGTAAATCTCGCGATATTGGATGTTTAGAGGCAACTGCCGTGCCTGATTAGGATTGGGATCGGAACCGGACCATGCAGACCAGAAAATTTAAGCTCCCAACTCAAGGGCGACAGGCGGCGCGGGTAAAAACCCCAAAAGTAGTGTTATCTTGCTTAAATTATAGTGCTATTTTTCAGCCTGTACTTGATCAGAGTGGATGAGGTATGTCGAATTTTATCTCGTATTCCCACTTTGCCCGGTTTTTTTGACATCTGGTGCTCCCAAAAGCGGGTTAAGACTTTTAAGTTTACCACTCTTTGGCAAAATTTTGCTATTTTCAGACATTTCTTCGCCACTTTGGTTTAAAATACCACGCATCAATTTCATCTGGAAATCGTATGGAATTCGTGCGTGATAAAACAAATAATATTGGTTTCTTAAGTTTTTTCTAATCGTCCTCAGGTAGCATGATAGTCAGTACTGGTTCAGCGGCATCACCAGGGCCAATGTGGGCTATGATATCGACGGTTTCAGATCGTCCTGGCTCCATCAGGAAATCAACTTTGAAGTACACCCGATCTGTCCCTTTGCTGGACCGGGCGGCGAACAGGGCTAAAACCAAGACATCATGGAGCCGGCCGACCGTACTTTGACCCTCGGCTTGTAACCCGGTAGGAACCTCGATGTATCGGTGGTATAGGTTGTCTGTGACCACGGTGTGGACTTTGAAACCGTGAGCTTTAGCTTCTTCTGTTACATCCACGAGTATCCCGTCTTCAATGGCTTGTTTGCGGCTGTATGAATAAATTACATTAAAATCTTCGTTAGCCATTGCTAGTTACCTATTTTCTTGGTTAAAAGATTTTCAAGGTTCTTCCTGTAGTTTTTGCAAAGGACAATACCTACTTCGGCATGTGATCTGATAAGTTCACCGTAAATATCTGTTGAACAAGCATCCATTATCTTAAAAAGTTCTTCGATTGGTCGAAAAGCATTAGAAAGTTCGTCTTTTAACTCAAATTCATCAATATGTTTCTGGTCCATATTCCCTCCTAAGTTTTATAAGAAGGATACCCTGGACGAGTGGGGCGGTCACGGGGCGGGTGGTTTAAGCTGGTCAAAGCCCTATGGAAATCGGACGTTGGGCGTATACGGGGATTTCCTGGGATTTCGGCCCAGGGGTATCCCAACTAAAGGCCCAGTGGGGAAAACCCCAGGAAGGGGGCGTAGGGCGCGAATTAGCGGGGTGTCCGGGGGAGAGTGGGGCAGGCCTATCCCGTGGAGCAGCTGGGATTGCGGTGTGGTTACGGCTTGAATCAGTTTCTTTACCTGTTGCCGGTCAACTTGTTCAATAAGTAGGCATAGAGGTCGAAATGATAACTACTTCTTACTTTGCACGGGAAAAAAATATTCCAAACCCAGTTTGTATCGCTCAGGTAAAGCCCAGTTGGAGCAAGTCAAAAGAGTATAAAAAGTTAGCTCCACCATGGAATCTTGTTGGTCGTTACAAGAAAGGGACAGTTTCAACTCAACAATATACTCAAGAATATAGTTTTTTCGTGTTGTCAAGGTTGAATCCTGTTGAAGTATTAAACGAAATAAAATCTCTCTTTGGTGACGATGCTTCTTTGCTTTGCTATGAAAAACCTGGAGATTTTTGTCATAGACGGATAGTGGCTGAATGGCTTGAAAAAGGTACTGGAGAGGTAGTCCCAGAGTTGAAATTTTGATACTGGTGATGCTAAATATGCTTGATTAACTTAGAAACCACTTGTTTTGTTTTTTTTGGGCATGCAGATGAGTGACTGCCACACCGTCAGGAGAATCTGTCCCGGGGCTGTATACTGCGATTTCCTGGGTTTTAAGCTCCGGGGGAGTCCAAGGGGTAGGTCGGCTGGTAAAACCCCAGGAATGGTCCATATGGCGCGTATTAGCGGGGTGTCCGGGGGGCTGGCTGAGTAGCTTTCCCGGAGTGGTGGAGGGGTATATTGCCTGCCAAGACAAAAAACTTTCCCACGGCACTTGTGTCCAGCCGATTTTCCTCGTACAGGTAAATCAGTTCATCAACAATTCCTGAGAAGAGACAGCTGCAAAAGGATATATCCCATGGCGATGAAATTTTTCAATGAAAAGCTTGTTCCGACTATCGTAAAGATAGAAGGAGCATCGGTCTCAATCTCTTACCGCCGTTCCCAGGTTACTTTTTCTAAGGAAGCTGTTGAACTGATGAAGTTGGAGCCGGGAAAGTCCTTCATCGAGGTGGGTTACGATGAAGATGCTAAACGTGTAGCTTTTAAAGTTTCAACCAAACCTGGTGAAAGCAAGGCCAAGGTTGAAACATTTCATGTTCATGCCAAGAACATTGATGTTCCCGTTATCTACATCGCTTCTTACCTGGAAGAAATTCCTGGTATTCCTAGAGGGCTTGCTTGCCGTTATCCTTTGCATAGCTCAGAAGAAGGTTATTTCTACTTCGATTTGAGTGAAGGGAAGGAGAAGGTCAAGAAGGTCAAGAAGTAGTCAGAGCTAGCTTCTGGCTTCGATTAAGAACAAGCCCACGTCTGTCATGTTAAGTGGTGGACGTGGGTTCTTTTATTACTTTAGTTGAGGAGTGGACGTGGGTTTTGTTTATTTTTAGTTAAAAAAATGCCTATTTATGGTTTTTAAATTATAAAGTTATCGTTACAGTCGTATTTGATTTAATACTGCGGAGGAGTTAGGTTATGAAATTGAGTCAGCAGGTAAATTCAATAATTAATAACCGCCCATTTGGGTGGGAGTTCCTTTTGATTTCCCAATATGTCATGGAAGGTATAAATAACAATAGGAAATCACTTCTTAACTCTGGTAACCATTGTTGTGATGGTGAGCGTTTGACATTTTATAATTTTTCAGAATGGATTAAAAGAAAAGGATACGATTTAAATATTCTTTTTGGTGATGTTATTTCTACCTTGGTTTATTTTAAAAGTAATTTGCCTAAGATTATTGGGCGAGAAGGGCAGTCAGGTAATGTCGACGAAATTTTCAAATTTACCTGTTCCGTCATTGATCTGCACCGTAAGCTTATTCAATGGAAATCAAACGTTGAAAATGTTAACTCAGACGCTCTATTCTCAGAAATAATTCCGAAAATTTCTTCGGTAGCCGATCCTATTATTAGGGAGTTATCAAAGTTTGGCAATGAGTTGCATGATTCCGTTATTTTTGCTTCAAAGTCCCCAGTCGGAAGCCCTCAAAGAAATATTGCAATGAAGATAAGTTTTGATGACATCGATACGGAACCAATGATCCGTGAATTCGAAAAAGTTGCAATTGCAGAAGTTAATAAGGTATTCAAAGATTTTGAGAATTTCTCTGCTAAATTTCCATGGGAAAATGGAATTTGTAAACCAGCGTTAACTGACAATGTCAATGACAATAATAAAAAAAATTTTGAGGGTACTTTGTATTCAGATACTAGCGGTTATATTTATGCACTTGTCAATTCATCAATGTCTGGTTTGATTAAAATTGGAAAGACAAAAAAAAGTCCGAAGGAAAGGATGAAAGAGTTAAGCCGTGCAACAGGCGTTCCGACGCCATTCATGTTGTTGTATGATGTCCATGTCAAAAATTGTCATGAAGCAGAAAAATTTGTACATAATTGTTTAAAAAATAGACGCGTTAATTCGTCAAGAGAATTTTTTGCGATTGAAACAAATGAAGCTGTAGAAGTTTTGACAAAGTTAAGATTTTAATTTTAGAGTATAGTGTCAAAATCAAATTAATAATATTGTTTAATTTTTTTGGAGTATTGTATGCCATTCTATTTTCGACGTTCGGTAAACTTTGGTTTGTTCAAATTAAATTTTTCTAATAGTGGAATTGGAACTTCTGTTGGTTTTAAGGGGTTCAGAGTTGGGATGCGGCCGAACGGTTCAACCTATATGCATGCTGGAAGATATGGGTACTATTATCGTGAAGAACTTACTCCCGCTCGAAGCTCGCGAAGAAAAGAACTTGGACTAGACCAGTCCGGAACAACTGCAGAGACAAACATAAACCTCAACGAATATACTTCTGCAAGCAAGAAAGAGTTAGTCGAAGAAATAAATAGGTCTAATTCATTAATTAGATTGGATTTGGTTGCACTTGTTGTGTTTAGTGCACTTTTTGTTTGGGTGATGAATTCAAAATTTAGTTATAAAATTGAAGCATCTTATTGTGTTGCAGGATTTGGCGCGCTTGTCGTTTCCATTGTTTTTTTATTCGAGAAAAAGAGGAGATTGATATGTTTAGACTATGAATTTGATCCTAACTTCAATAAATTTGATAATATTAATAAAGCTTTTGATGAAATGAACAAGTCTCATTCTGCGTGGGTCGTTGAGTCTTCAGAGTCTTTGGAGGATTGGCATAGTCAAAAACGAAACTCTGGAGCTGGTTCGTTAGTTAATAAGAAAAACATACTTATTAATAAAGATTGTCCTAATTGGATCAAGTCAAACATCAAATTTCCATGCTTAAATATTAATGGAATGAAGATTTTCTTTATGCCAGATGGGTTGTTAATAAAGCAAAGCGGTTCATATAAGGCATTGGACTACAGTGAAGTACGACTTAGTAGCAACTTTACAAATTTCATAGTTGATGGAAGTCCTCCTTCAGATGCTAAAATTGTAAGTTACACTTGGCGTTACCCGAATAAGAAAGGAGGTCCAGATAGGAGGTTTGGTAATAACAAACAGATACCTGTCTGTCTTTACGGCGTAATTGTCATGAGTTCTGACAAGGGACTTAGAATAAAATTAATGCTTTCAAATAGTGACTTGGCGTTAAGATTTGTTGAAAAATTTAAGCGAAGTAGCAATGGAATGTCCAATGATAAATTAACAAACAATTGTATTAAAAATATCGAAAGTATTAAATTAGACAAAATGATGTCAAGAAGTCCAGGTGAAACTTTTAAAATAGCAACTGAAAAAGTTGCAAGTAAATTGGTTGAAAATAATCTTTTTAAAATATATAGAACAGAAATTAAAGAGCATTTTGTAGATAAAGTTACAGACGAATCTAAAACTAACAGGCCCAAAAGGCAATTGCTTTCAATTTTAGAAAATCATTTATCCCAGATTGGGGTAGATGTAAGTAATACTGATATTATTGAAAGCGCTTTAGTACTGGTTTGCGAAAGAGAATTTAGTGTTGCAGTGGTTAATAAGGATTGATATTCAAATTGATTTTTTTTGGGCACAATGTTAACAAATGTTTACAGGGAGGATTGAATGGGCGGGGCTAAAGGTTTATACATGAAACAACTTGAAAGAGGTTATTCAGGTTCTGCAAAGTATATTTGCTGCGAATGTATGGAAGAAAAGTCTATTCGCTTGTTTATTGAACGAAACTCGATCAATGTGGCGTGCAGTTATTGTGGAAAATCAGTTGCCGCTCCGCTTGCAAGTGTTGTTAAATTAATTGTTGAAAGCTTAAATATGGAATATGATGATCCAGTTAATGGTGTTGGTTGGTCAAGTGGCGACGGTGGGTGGATTGGAGTTGACGGGAAAATATGGGATACAGATGATCTTTTATACGATCTTGATATTGAAACTCCTGCAATTAACGACATTGTATCATTAATTCATCAGACAGAATGGGTTGATGCTGATCCATATGGACCGCTTCCGCATGAACAGCTTGAGCTTGACTGGGAGAAGTTCGCTAAATCAATCAAAAGTTATTGCATAAAAAGAAAATGCTCGATTGATGCAAAATGCATTCAAGATATGCAAAAATATTCTAAGTATAATCATATTCTTGATTCAATTGGATTCTGTGTGGAAAAATTAGGGCTTGTTACGACTTGGCCAGAGGGTAGTTTGATCTATCGCGCACGGCAAAGTAGACATGCCACATCTTATCGTAGAGTTAGTGAGTTAGGTCCCCCACAACCATCGGAGGCTAAGTATCCAAATAGAATGAGCCCTGCGGGGGAGTCAATGTTTTATGGTGCTCTTGATGAATTGACATGTATTAATGAAATTGCGCCGAACAAAAATTGTCCGTTTATTGCGACAGTTGCCACATGGAAAACAATAAAAGATATTAATATTCTTGATTTATCGGCACTTCCCAGAGTTCCGAGCATTTTTAATAGTTCAAAACGTCGTTTGCGAACACCAATTCGGTTTTTGTATGATTTCTTGCAAGATTTTTCAAAAAAAATTATAAAAGATGGAACCGAACAAATAGAATATTTGCCGACACAGATTGTTACCAATTATTTTAGGAATAGTTATTGTCTTAATCGTAAATCAAAAATTGACGGTATAATTTATAAAAGTTCGCAATCCAACGGTAGCTCTTGCGCGTTATTTTTTGGACAAGATGATTGTACCAATGAACAAGACCTTGCGGAAGGAAAAGCCGTTTTATGCCTCTTGCAAAGTTCAATCAAAGAAATACCTTTTGGTTAGACTGTTTAATTAGTTGATAATTAAAGTTTGTTGATACGGTCGCTATCTTTTAGGTACTAAACCCAGGTTTTATTTTGCTTCTTTGATGTTGATTCTAGCTTTGTAACCGTGTTTAGACAGGAGGAGAAGAAGATGTCCACCGTTGAGAAGGGTTAGTGGTTTTGCCTTGGCAAATTCATAGGAATCTGGGCCATAGTCAGAGGTAGTGACTAGTATCCCTTTATTTGCTCCTTCATTCAAAACAGTCCCGTTTTTAGTTAGGCAAGGTGTTGTAAATAATAGCTATAATCATCGCAATTTTTTCGACATTAGAGTTTGAGAATTCACTATTAAGAATATTAACTTTTTCTAGATCTATAGTGTTATTTGCTCTGACTAGCCATCCTATTTGTATTGTGTCGTGCAATTGCCAAAATGCTTTTCTGGCTACAAGAACTTTTGCATACAGTTTTTTCAAAGATTCTGTATCATTGTAGGCTATGGCTTTCCACTCTTTTTCTAGTTCTTTATCTTTAATTTCGCTTATCATAACGTTTAGTATTGCACCAAGTTTATCGCTAGCGAGTATTTCTTCGTTCGAGTGGGGTATGTCCTTAAAAGCATCCCACCAAAATTGAAATCTCTTTGATAATTTTCCTGTAAAAATAACTAATTTCTCATTATGTGAACCTTTTCTTGTTGTCCATGCCCCGTTGTCAAATGCATTTTCAAGTGCTTGCCCGATCGTTATGGATGTATATAATTTTAAATTATTATCTTTTGAGATAAGGCTGTTCTTTACTAATTCAATGTCCTTATTGGTGCATGATAAAAGAAGGATGAATATTGGGAAGGATAATAGCATTTTGAGATTAAACTTACAAATTTTTTCGCCATGTATATTGAGCATGGTTGACTCCAATAAGTTTTAGGTTAAGTATGTAAGACTAAAACACTTCAAAAAAACTAAGAAATTTCTTTGTCTGTAATAGCCCCGCTCATTAGATTGAATTTTTTTATCAGTTAGCTTGTGAAGGTGTCTGCTTATCGAGATGGCCGGATAGATTTAGGGCTAGAATTCATTGTATCAATCAAATATCTTGATTTCCAGTAAAAAATTTTGGGGAAGTGGCCATTCGAATAGAGTGGCTAACTTACTTTATTGTTTGAATGTTTATTAAAAATAATTTGGTGATCCTGGACTCATAATACATCGACATCGATCAGTGATTGTCTTTAACTTGTCGAAATAATTAACTATTTATAATCAGCATCTCTCCCCAACGTCCTTTTTCTCCACCCACCCGCGAAAAATTTCTTGACCTCCCAGCCCGTGGGAGTGTAGTCCCCTCCGACCAACGACGAGCCAACACGCGCCAACGTCTTTGGTACCCGAAAATTTCTGGGGAATGGAAAATTTAGGGTTGACTTCGGGAAGAGTTCGGAATAGATATCCCCTTCCCTGATTCTGTTTATAGGAGCGTAGCTCAGGGGGAGAGCACTTGCTTGACACGCCAATAGCTTAATTTAACCCCTTAAAATCTTTAAAGAAGCCCCTTTCAAAAAGTGATCTCGTTGGCGAGCTGCCAACGGGATTTTTTGTTTTTTATAGGTCTGTTCTCGATCTCGTTGGCGCATCTGTGGTCAGACTGTGGCGCAGCTGCCAACTC
>NZ_JSEH01000038.1 GCF_000801335.2 Desulfovibrio sp. TomC | reverse complement strand
CGGCCTCTCACGCCGCTAACAGGGGTTCAAATCCCCTTGGGGACGCCAAGAATTCAATGGCGACAAGGACCTGCAAAAACAGGGTCTTGTCGCTTTCCCTTTTTTATTCCTCGATTTTCCCCATCCCAGCCCTCGTAAAGCCCGTAAGCGTGCTGTCGCAGCACCTCGCGGGCTTTTGTTTTGCCCGCCGCCTCCACCCCACCACCCCTGCAGAGGCTGCTCCGCGCTTGCGGAGCAGTCTCTCGGGAGGGATGCGCAAAAAGCCAATGAACCTCTC
Source organism: Desulfovibrio sp. TomC (assembly GCF_000801335.2). Lineage (NCBI taxonomy): Bacteria > Pseudomonadati > Thermodesulfobacteriota > Desulfovibrionia > Desulfovibrionales > Desulfovibrionaceae > Desulfovibrio > Desulfovibrio sp. TomC. The sequence continues at coordinate 19,903 of NZ_JSEH01000038.1, read as the reverse complement.
TACGCCAAGAAAGGCCACTCACCAAGCCCTGTCATTCCCATGCTTCACACAACCGCTGCGGCCCAACGACCGGGGGGATGCATGACCAAGTCCTCTCAGAACCCAAGCCTGTGCATGGTCAATGGGACCCCCGTGGTTTCAAGCCTCACGTTAGCCGAGCATTTCCGTAAGCGGCACGATGATGTTCTGAAGGCTATCCGAAATCTCATTCGAGGTCTGCCTGAAGATTTTAACGCCCGCAATTTTGCGGCCGTTGAATACCTCGATCCCAAGGGCGAGATGCGCCCCGCCTTTAACCTCACCCGGGACGGCTTCACCCTCGTGGCCATGGGATTCAGCGGGGCCAAAGCCCTGACCTGGAAGGTGCGCTACATCCAAGCCTTTAACGCCATGGAAAACAGGCTTCGGGAAAAATGCAACCCCACACTCCTTCCGCATAAAAACGAGGCAACCGAAAGCAAAAGACAAATTATCTTCTCTTACAAAGAGTGGAAACCCATGGCCAAAGACAAGATCGACGGCATTATGGGGTGGATCGATTACTGGTGCTACATAGATAATATCGAAAAGCAAGACGCTATTCGGCAGCTTTGTACTGTGCTCCAGATAGAGAGCTTAACAGAAATTCAGGACAGTCATACTGTATGTATATATAATTTTATATGGTGGTCATTCTTCGCCATCCGGTCAAAGACAGGCGAATCGTTGAACGAAAAACAAATATTCGCATTTTATGGATTAATAGAATTTTGGGACAAGTGTCTCGGTGAAAGCTATCACAACATTTTGTCTTTTATATGCACAAAAAACAACATTCGTTCACTTGACGACATAAAGCAACACTCGCTTCAAAAAGCTTTCAACGCCGCACTGCTCGGCATATTCCGTCATATTTTCTGCAATCAACCCAATAGGGTTCACGACCTTTAGGAGGACCGTGTCATGCCGCATTTGTATATTCGAGACGGATTAGTGTTTCCCCCCTTTGTCCTGGGCCTCCCCAATCTCAACCAGGGGGCCAAGCTGGTGTACGCAGCGCTGTGCCACATCGCGAAATTGGCTGGCCAGGATCATTGTGCGCCAGGACAAAAAATTCTGTCCGCGATGCTTGGCCAGTCTGTCAGGTCAATTCAAAACCACCTGATCGAACTCGTTCGAAACGGCTTCATCACCCTCAGCACCGGATTCCCTGGAGATTTCGCGATCTACCAACTGGTCGTCCGGCCAGTCGTCCCCGCGCATCAACAGCAAAAGAGCCGGCCCGCTACCCCCCAGGCGGCGGGCATGATCGCGCTTTTTGTTCGGCCCCCTAAGAAGATCGGCCTCATCCAAGAGATCTTCTCGCTTGAACAACAAGGCGAAACCGTTCTCCTCGGAGCGGTCGGCCGGGTGTGGTGGCCCGGCCCTGATGAGCCAGCCGCTCGGGCAATCTTGTCCACGGGAGATGCCGTTGGCGTAAACCAGTAGGCCGAAAAAGGCGAAACCCGCTGGTTGCCGCCAACGGGTTTCAAAAGCAGATGAGTGGATTGCCACCCACCTTCTTAAGGATCGGAATGGCAATTCCATACCCCGCCCGGGTCAGCACTGTCAACAGTGTAGTCATAGTTTTTGCCTTTTTCTGTCTCGCTTAAGGATCAGGAATAATGAACTTTTCAGGAAAAGACTTGCAAAAAAGGGGTCTGGTCGTGCCGGATTGCGTGCAACATAAAAGCCTACACTTGGGAGAGCGCCATACCTACGCCCTTCTGGTGCAGCTGAGCGGTAATGGCGACCGCTGCTGGCCCTCGCAACGCTATTTGGCCGACCGGATCGGCGTCAGCGTCCGCTCAGTGCAAAACTACCTCCAGCAGCTTGAAAAGCTGGGATTCATTGCCGTCACACAAGGCAAGGACGGAGAAACCAACACCTACCGCCTCCTGCCGCACCCGCTCGTCCAGACGGAACTCGCGCGACGCCAGCCCCAGCCGATCCACGCGGCAAAACCGTTGATGCTGGGCCATGAAAAAATTGCAGAGGGGGACGGCGCAAAAGCTGCGCCTGTAATTAAGAGAGAAGAGAAGAATACCCCCCTTACCCCCCAGCAGGGGGATGGCCGACAAGCCCATGCCGCCCCCACCTGGAAGACTGCCGCCCTGGCCGAATTCGAACGCCTGTGGACAGCATGGCCAATTCAGGAAGCCCGAACCGCCGCCCTGCGCTGGTGGATGCGGCTCAAGCGTCTGGGCCTACTGCCGCCCCTCGAAAAGATCCTGCGACTGATCCAGGAACACCGAGCCCGCAACCCGCGCTGGCTTCGAGGCTTCGTGCCGTTTTTGGCCACCTGGCTCAAAAACCGACGATGGGAAGACGCCGCCCCTGCCAAGCCGGTCCTTCCCGGATCGGACAAAGTCTCTACGCCTGTCGCATCAGCCTCGGCCAGGACCGATCCAAAGGCAGTTGGACTCCAAGGAGGAAGAAGCGAGACAGCCGCCTTGAGCGCCGCCTGTCCGCCGGTCCCTGATGGAGTCTGGGAGCAACTCAATGCCGTCTTGAGCGTCTGGCCAGGGGAACTGACCGAAGCTCAGCTTTGCCACGTGCGGGGCACGTGGCGATATCTGCATTCCCAGGGACGGTTGCCTGCCCCGGAAACACTTTTGCAAATCGCACAAGCGACAACAGCGAACTTTAGCAGGTGGTTATATGGCTACCAATTTCACGATAGAAGACACTACTCCGCGTAAATACGTAAAACGCAAGGGCCTTGCTCGTATTGATGTAACCATTCATAGGCAGCTTATTGAGTATTGGCTCGACGAAAAATATTCAGCAGAGTCAATTTATAAGGCACTCGTCGCCAAAGGTATTGTTCAGGGCAATTATACGTATAGGACATTCTTGCGGGCGCTTCATTTAAAGATTTTGAATGCAAAACGAAGTGATTCTCTGCCAGTAACACAAAAAGTAGAATCACTTCCAGATAGCCAGCATTACAACATTGCAAAAGAAACTCAATCTCGGAGCGCGGCAACAAGTGAAGCCAAACATGTCACTAGGCATGAGACTGTTATCTTTTCCATACCATCAAACAACATAACTGGGGACGACTAATGGGCATAATTCATATGGTACTGCAAGGAAAAGGCGGCGTTGGAAAATCATACATCGCCAGCCTGCTCGTGCAGTATCTTAAGCTGAAAGAGTGCGAGGTCAGCGCCATCGACACCGACCCCGTCAACAACACATTGGCCGGCTACAAAGAATTTGATGTCAGCGTTTTGTCCATCCTGCGAGAGAACAACGTTGATCCGCGCATGTTCGACAGCTTGATGGAAACCGCCCTGGTGCTGCCCGAGGACGCCCATCTCGTCATTGACAATGGAGCGTCCAGCTTCATTCCCCTTTGTTCCTATCTCCTCGAAAACGAGGCCATCAACCTGCTTCAGGCCGAGGGGCACACCGTTGTGCTGCATTCCGTGGTGACGGGTGGCCAGGGGATCATGGACACGGTTAACGGCCTGGCTGCTCTGGCCAAATACTTCCCCGAGGCCCACCTGGCTGTCTGGCTCAATCCCAAGGATGGTGAGATCGCCCTGGACGGCCTGACCTTCTACGACTTCAAGGTGTTCAAAGAATACGGCAACAGCTTCCATTCGGTGATCGAACTGCCTCACCGCAACACGGCGACCTTCGGCAAAGACCTCTCCGACCACCTAGCCCGGCGTTTGTCTTTCGACGCTGCCATTCATTCCTCACAGCCCATCATGGTCCGGCGGCGGCTCAGCAAATACTGGGATGACGTGGTGGCCATCATGGACAGGGCCAATCTCCTGCTGGGAAGGGCTGCGTAATGGCTCCCGAATCAGAAGCCCGCGATGAGGCCCCGGACCAGGCAATGGCGGATGGCATCGGCCTGAGCATCGAGCAAGTTCGGACCCTGCTGATCCAGGCGCACGAGACCACCATGAGCAAGGACGACCCGATGCTCATGCTGGTGACCATTAACAACGCTTTTTTAGGCGAATACGACAAGCTGCTCAGCCGCCACAACGAGGCATTGACAGCCTTCCTCGCGGACCAAGCGCAGGAATACCTGGAAGTAGCCCGGGTGGCTGCGGAGGCCGCCTCCGGCGTCGGTGTCATCCAGGAGACATGCAGAAAGCATTTGGCGGCGGTGAACGTGTGCCAGGGGAATATGAAATGGCTGGCGGCAATCACGGCCATCTCAGCGCTGCTCAATGTGGCGGTTTTCGTCGTGGGGGCACTGCGATGAGCGATCCCCGCCTGATCCGCAGCCTGGAGCAAGCCCTGGGTGATATGGTTCTTGGCGCTCTCCAGTCTCCCGACATCCTGGAGATCATGCTCAACCCGTGTGGTCTCCTGTGGCTGGAACGCTTCGGGGAGCCCATGCGCCATGTGGGCAACCTTTCACCTGAACAGGGTCGCCAGGTTGTTTCTCTCGTCGCCTCCGCCCTCGGGACAACCATCACGCGGGAACAGCCGGTGGTGGAGGGCGAGTTCCCTATCGACGGGAGCCGCTTCGAAGGAACTGATTTTCCCATCGTCCCCGGGCCATCGTTTACGATCCGCAAAAAGCCCAGCACAATTTTCACCCTCGAAAACTATGTCGAGAAGGGCATCCTGGCCCCAAACCTCCTGGCCTTTTTGCATCAGGCGATCCTGCGCAAGTGCAACATCCTTGTCGTCGGTGGGACTGGCTCCGGAAAAACCACCCTCGTTAACGCCATGATTGAGGCGCTCTCGCGCGTGTGCCCAGATGATCGGATCGTGGCCATGGAGGACACCTGCGAACTCCAGGTGTCCAGTCCTAACCGGGTGATGTTCCGGACTTCGGACACCATGGACATGCAGCGACTGACCAAGATCACCATGCGCTATCGGCCCGACCGAATCATTGTTGGCGAAGTCCGTGACGGCGCTGCGCTTGATCTCCTCAAGGCCTGGAACACCGGCCATCCTGGCGGCATCGCCACGCTGCACGCCGACAGCGCCATAGATGCCCTCGGCCGCCTGGAAGACCTGGTCGCCGAACGCCTGACTGCTCCGATGCATCGTTTGATCAGCCGAGCCATCAACGTGATCGTCTTCATTCGCAAGACTCCCGAGGGGCGGCAAATTTCGGAAGTCGCTTACGTTCATGGTTATGACCGCGCAAGGCATACATATCTTCTTGAATACGTCTTCAAGAACAATATGAGCGTGAACGAAGGCAAGTGGTATCAAGAATACATCAAAGGAGAATGTAATGAGTAAAAAAGATGTTTGTGTCGTTTTGGCTGTGGCCGTTGTTTTAGCGACTTGTTCGGATGCCATGGCCTCCGGCGGCATTTCGGAATTCTCATCACCGTTGGAAAAGGTCGTCCAGACGATCACCGGTTCGGCCGGAAAGTGGATTTCCATTACTGCCATGGCAATTTGTGGCGCGGTTTACATTTTCAATAAGGAAGATATCAGCGGGGGATTCAAGCTCCTTCTGTCCGTCGTCTTCGGCATTTCTTTCATCGCATTCGCAACGAACATCGTCGAATCCGTTTTCTCCTTCAGCGGCGCGATAATCTAATATGAGAACGCTCCCTATCCATCAGTCCTTGCACCGTCACAATCACGTGATGGGTGCTGAACGGGAAATAGCGCTGTGCATCTGCCTGTTTGCCATGCTTGTCGGCGTCGGTGGCATGACTTGGCTTTCCGGACTCACAGCGGTGCTGTTTTACGGTGGGGGACTCTTGGTGGCCAGAAGAATGGCCAAGTCGGACCCAATCATGAGCAAGGTCTGGATGCGCCATATCAAAAAGCAGATTTACTACCCCGCCAAAGCCAGTATTTGGAGAAGAAGCTGATGCTTAGTCTGCGCAAGTTCCGCTCCCGCGCCCGTGGCGTATCGGACCTGCTGCCTTATGCGGCCCTCATTGCCCCGGGCATCGTGCTTTGCAAAGACGGGACGTTTCTCGCGGGGTTTGTCGCGCATGGACAGGACACAGCCTCCAGCACTTCTGATGAGCTGGCCTTTGTGTCCGCGCAGTTCAATAACGCAGTCAAGCTCTTGGGCTCCGGCTGGATGCTGCATGTGGATGCTGTGCGTAGCATCCACCATGCCTATTCACGCCTTGAGGACAGCCATTACCCCGATCCTGTCTCGCAGCTCATCGATGACGAGCGCCGCGCCTTTTTTAGCGGTGGCGTCTGCTATCGAACAAAGACCGTCGTCATCCTGAGCTTCAAGCCGAATTTCGGCGCTGAAAAGATGACTGCCGCCGCCAAGACCGGCGGCGGCAGCTCCACCGCTTTGGAGCGCAGCCTGGAACTTTTTCAAAATACGCTGCTGGAGTTCGAGGATGCTCTTTCGGCGGTCCTGCACCTGAAACGACTCGTGGACTATGCCGAAGCAGACGAAATCGGCTCCTCGGCGCGTTACAGCGAGCTGCTGTCGCATCTCCAGCTGTGCCTGACGGGCATTGAACAGCCTGTCCAGGTTCCGAACACGCCCATGTACCTGGACGCTCTCCTCGGCAGCGAAGAGCTGATCGGCGGTTTGACGCCCCGGATCGGTGACCAGCACATCGCGGTCATCAGCATTGACGGCTTGCCCCAGGAAAGCTGGCCGGCCATGTTGTCGGTCCTGGACGGCTTGCAGCTCCAGTATCGGTTTTCTTCCCGGTTCATCTGCCTGGATCAGCTGGACGCTCAAAAAGAGATCACATCGTACAGGAAGGGATGGGAACAAAACGTTTTTCGGTTCATCGACAAATACTTCAACTTGCCCAATGCGCGTCCTAACATGGACGCGGCCAACATGGTCAATGACGCTGGCGACGCACTCAGTGAAGTCCAGGGAGGTTATGTCGGGGCAGGCTTCTTGAGCTCCTGCATTGTGCTGCTCCATGAGGACCAGGTCATCCTGCAGGATTGGGCGAGGGAACTCCGCCGGGCCATCTTGACCCTTGGCTTCGGCTGCCGGATCGAAACCATCAATGCCCTGGACGCCTGGCTCGGCACGCACCCCGGTAACTGGTTCGCCAATCTCCGTAGACCCCTCATCAACACCCTCAATCTGGCCGATCTGCTTCCCCTTGCCAGTATCTGGGCGGGCGAGCGGAATTGCCCATGTCCGTTTTATCCGGCCGACTCTCCGGCCCTTATGGTGTGCACGACCGACGGTTCCACACCGTTTTGGTTTAACCTGCACGTAAGAGATGTCGGGCACACCTTGATTTTCGGCCCCATCGGCGCCGGTAAGTCCACTTTGCTGGCGCTGATCGCGGCGCAGTTCAGGCGGTATGACCAGGCCCAGGTTTTCGCCTTTGACAAGGGCATGTCGATGTTTGCCCTCTGCGAAGCCGTGGGCGGCACCCACTATGATGTCGGCGGCAGTGACGCGCTGTCGTTTGCCCCGTTGCAGCACATAGACGATCCCGCCGAACTGGCCTGGGCCGAAGAATGGGTGGGCACCCTCCTGGAACTGCAGGGAGCCCCGGTCACTCCTCGGGACCGTAACGAAATCCACAAGGCCATGAGACTGCTACGCAGCAGCCCGGTCGATATGCGAAGCCTCACCGATTTCGTGAACCTGATCCAGGATCAACGCCTGAAGGAGGGGCTCCAACACTACACCCGGGCCGGAGCCATGGGCTACCTGCTCGATGCCGAGACGGATCAGCTTGGCCTTTCGCCTTTCATGGTCTTCGAGATCGAGGATCTCATGAATCTGGGCGACAAGAACCTGATCCCTGTGCTGCTCTACCTCTTCCACCGGATCGAGAAAGCCCTCACCGGCCAGCCTGTCCTGCTGATCCTGGACGAGGCTTGGCTCATGCTCGGGCATCCCGCCTTCCGCGCCAAAATACGCGAATGGCTCAAGGTCTTGCGCAAGGCCAACTGTGCCGTGGTGATGGCCACGCAAAGTCTCTCGGACGCTAAAAACTCCGGGATACTGGATGTGTTGGTTGAATCCTGCCAGACAAAGGTCTTTTTGCCGAACATCACGGCGCGCCAGGACGTACAGTCTGAATTGTATCAACAGATGGGTCTGAACAACAAGCAAATTGAGATCATCGCTTCGGCTACGCCAAAGCGAGATTACTACGTTGTTACACCATACGGAAGAAGGCTTATACAATTAGCTTTACAAAGAACAGAACTCGCCTTTGTAGGTATCAGCGACAAGGAAAATATCTCAAGAATAAAAGAACTCCAAAAAGAATACGGCACCAACTGGCCTAGGGCATGGGTTGTAGAACAAACCAAAAAGCGTTCTGCCGCATAAGGAGTCTGTCATGAGAAATTACTTATTGGTCAGCATATTTATCTGCCTGTTTTTAATGTTTTTTGTTCTCTCAAGTACGTCAAGCGCTCAATACGTTGTGCACTGCACAAACTGCAGCGATACTTTTACACAATCCCTAGAACGAGTGACAAACCTTGAAAAGCTACAACAAGTTTACAAGCAAGTCACAGAAGCGATCAAACAAACTGAGCAACAAATTGAGCTGGTCCAGAATAATATAGATCAGTTAGAAAATATGGTCAAAAACACAGTCAGCCTTCCAGATAAAATTAGAACAAAGATACTTGGTACATTTCAAAAATTGTCGTCGCTATCACAATCATTGAACCTGCAAAGAGGTGACGCCTCTGCTTTGAGCCAGATTTTTAGCAGCACGTATGCCGGCACAGGCACTATTCGGGACATGGCTAAGTCCACCAGGGAGACGATGGAATCGGCTGCCGGCACCTTCGATGAGATGCGCAAAAAGTGGTCCGAGGAAGTGGATCGCTCGCAGCAAGCGGCCTTTCAAGAATCCGGAATGCAAATCCAAGACCTCGAACAAAAGGCCACTGAACTGGAGAGCCAGCTCAATGACCTTTTGACGACGCCAGATGGACAAATGAAGGCTCTGGAAGCCGGAAATCAACTTGCGACGATGCAACTCCAGGAAGCTCAAAAGCTCCGATCTCTTCTCTCTGTCTCTGTTCAGGCCAGCGTCCAGAAAACTATGAAGGACGAAAAGAAACAACAAATAGAGGACGAGGCCTGGAAGGGAGCATTGTCCACTGACAAAATTGGAAACTTTACCTCAAAAACTGATTTCTAAAATGGAACATTAGCCTTGTAGTCTTTGATTTTGTCCGTCTTTAGAAATTCATCGTGGACCTTTTTGCGATCGACCTGTTCTTCAGCTTCGCGTTTAAGTTTCTCGATTTCGAGCAGTGTTCGCTCCTTTTCAAGTTTGGCTTGATCGGATTCGCCACAGCCTTGAAGGGCGAAAGAACTGAGGGCTAAAACAAAAATGAGAATCATTATGGTCAGGCGTTTCATAAAAATATCCTCCATTGCAGTTGTTGTTTTGCTGGTTGTGTTCGCTTGCGATGCGTTCGCGCAATCTGGGGTTTCGGTTGATACTGTGGGGAAAATTGTTTCCGCTTTCACAGAGAAATCTAACGCATGGGGGACAGCTCTTCAACAGTATGCTTTTGGCTTGTTCAAGCTTTGTACAACATTAACAATAGCAATGTTTGGCGTCAAGGCCGTTCTTAATAGGCATCAGCTGGGAGAAGTTCTTGGTCAATTTGTTATGACTCTAGTGTTTTGTGGGTTTGTCCTTGCCGTGATTAATTACTATCAAGAATGGTCAGGGAATATAATTACTGGATTGAAGAATATAGCTGGAGAACTTGGGCCAAGTAATTTGCAAATAGATAAGCCGCTTGAGGTGGGATATAAAATGGCAGCAACTATTTTTAAGAAACTCAGTGTCTTTAGCCCTGGCGAATCTGTTGGCTATGTAATTGCCGCTTTAGTTGTGATGATAACTTTTGCTCTTATAACTGCTCAAGTCGTCCTTATTAAATGTGAAGCGGCAATTGTGATGAACGCTGCTATGATTTTACTTGGTCTTGGCGGTGCAAGTTTTCTAAAAGAGTACGCAATAAATGTTATGCGCTATGTTTTATCAGTAGCTTTTAAGCTTTTTGTTATGCAACTTGTTCTCGGACTAGGCTTGCAATTCATTCAAGATATGGTCGTATCTGAAGCAAATTTTGAAGATATAATTATTATTATTGGAGTTTCTGTCGTGCTTTTTGCTCTTGTAAAGAGTCTCCCTGACGCCATCGCAGGAGTTATAAGCGGCTCAAATGTTAGCGGCGGGTCAGCCCTGAGTCAAGCCGGTGCGGCATTGGCCGGTGGCGCGGTCGGCGCGGCAGCGACCGCCATCGGCATGGGAGCTGGTTCCTATGGAGCAAGCCAGGCGGTGAAGAAAGCCGCACAGACCGCCGGCATGTCGGGTGCCTCGGGAGTCGGCAAAGTTGGCGAGTTCGGAAAGGCCCTCTTGGGGGCACATATGGATGCCCGCTTTGATCGGAGACGCGCGGGGCACTTCACCTCCATGAACGCCAATGCCGGCAAGCGGCTGCAGGAAATGAAGATGCGCAACATGGCAAGCGGCAACGAAGAGGAAAGCTAATAAGCGTCAAAAACAGAAAAAAAGAAAGAACGAAAAAATTAAAACACGAAAGAACGCAAGGGAGAATAGCTGGATGCTACATAAGCCGAAATCCAAAAGTGATGCCCTCGGTCGGGGCGTCCCAGCCGGCGACCCCTACGTGTCCGGCCGCGAAGAGTGGCTTGAGCGCTACGGCAGCTACATTCAGCGGGCTCGCCAATGGCGCATGGCTGCTATCGGCTGTCTTGCTGTCGCTGCCGTGGCTGTCGCCGGCAATGTCATCCAGGCCAGCCAATACAAAATAGTCCCGTACATCGTCGAGGTAGACAAGCTTGGCCAAATCGCCGCCGTTGCCCGCGCCTCAGAAGCCTCACCGACGCCGACCCGCGTGATCCAGGCCACCCTGGCGGACTTCGTCACCAATTGGCGTTCCGTCACGGCCGACCTCGACCTTCAAAAGCGCCTCCTCGAAAAGCTGTCTTTCTGCGTGACAGGCGCGGCCAAGGGGCAAATGCGGCAGTGGTTCGAGACCAACAATCCCTACGAGCGTGCCAAGGAAAAACTTGTGCAGGTCCACATCAAGAGCCTGCCATCGCAGGTCAGTGCGGAATCCTGGCGTGTGGAATGGGATGAAATCACCCGCAATCACGCTGGGGTCCAAATCTCCTTGGAGACGTATCAGGCGACCCTGACCATTCAATTGCAGCCGCCAACAACTGACGCCCAAGTGCTTCGTAATCCAGGCGGCGTGTACGTAACGGCCATGTCCAGCTCCACGGTCATGGAGCCTACCGGTCCCAATTCTTCCCGGAAGTAGGAATCCCCAATGAAACGACTGTTGTTTGTAGTTGTGACTGTCCCCTTCATTGTGAGCCTTTGCGTGATCGCTTTGTCCATAGAAAGCTTTGCCGAGGACAAACCCAAAGGATGGATACCCGAGGATTACAATATGGAGGCCATGGATGGCTCCAAAGGGGACAAGGGAGCGAGAACAAAACCCAACATTCCCCCTCCGCCTCTGGAGTACATCAGCCCCAATATTCCTCTTTCCAATCGGGACAAAAAAGCCGTCCAAATAGCCAAGGACTGGGAAGGCACGGCCCCGGCCCCGATCCAGGCCAATGGGAAAGTCATGTACACCTATGGCGCTTCCTCGCCCACGGTGATCGGCGCACCGCTCCAGATTTGCGACGTGGAGCTCCAGCCGGGCGAGACCGTCAATGAAGTGATCGTCGGCGACTCCGCCCGCTGGATGTTGGAAATCGCCAAATCCGGCAACACGTCGCACATCCTCATCAAGCCCGTGGACGCGGGACTCTCTACCAGCGCGGTGGTCACCACGGATCGCCGCGCCTATCACCTCACCTTAAAAAGCCAGCAAACCGGCCATACCCCGCAGGTGGCTTTTCTCTACCCCGGCGATAACACCGCCCGGCTTCGCGAAAAAGAGGCCCAGAACGCCAAGGAAAAGGAATTCAAAACGGCTGAGGTCGATGGACAGACCAAGGACCTGAGTCAATTGAACTTTGGGTACGATATCAGCGGCGATGCCCCATGGAAACCACTGCAAGTGTTCGACGACGGCCGCCAGATGTTCATCAAGCTCCCGCCAGGGGTCCAATCCGGCGATGCTCCGGTGGTCCTGGTCCGCAACGGTGGGCAGGACACCCTGGCCAACTTCCGGATGAAGAACCTGACTCTGCTGGTGGACGGGGTATTTCCCGAGGCGAAGCTCATTTCCGGAGTGGGCAGCAAACAGCAGCGCATCACCATCCGCAAGGCGAAGTGAGGTTGGCGATGCGAGGCACTTTCCTTCTTCTTATTATCCTGATCCTCATCGTGCTTCCCGGCTGCGCCGCTATGCGCGGGTCTCGCGACGATACCGGCGGTATGGCGGCCTATGACGGCGTGAGCGCTGATTACCCCGGCGACGCCCAGGCCCTGGCCGCCTCGGCCGCCGAGGAGATGGCTCACCGCTATCCGCCGGCCCGGACGACCCTGGCGCTGGTCAAAACGGAATCCACCTTCGGCCAAGATCTGGAAACCGCCTTGCGGGAGCAGGGGTTTCCCATCGCCGCTCAGGACGCTTCCGGCGTGCGTGTCGCGTACACCCTGGATGTCATCCGCGAGGAGACGCCTCCCACCTGCTATCTGCGCGTCCGGACTTCTGATGGCGTTGTCTTCGGGACTTTGCACGCATTGACCGGCGAACCCCGGCAGACCAAGGGAGAAAGCTTCCCTCCCGAAAGCGCTCCTTCGGACTCGGCTTCGGCTCCGAAGCCCCATCCGCTAAGCGATCTGCCCCCTGCGGTTGCGACAAATCCCAGGCCGACACCGGTAATGTCGTCCAAGCTCGAACGTAAGGGAGTGGCTTCTCGCGAGCGCGGCGGCATTTCAGTGCGTGTCAAAAGTTCAGCGGCCAAGATCGCCAAGCGCAACCGGATTCCCGTGGAGGAGTTCTGCCGCCTCAACAGTGTGGCTCCGGACGCGATCATTCCCGCCGGGCAGCGGGTGCTGCTCCATGAGCCCCATGAGCCTGCGGCCGCGCTCACGCCGTTGCCAGTGGCGGCCCGGGCCGATTCGCCTTCTGAAATTCGCCAGACAAAGTTCACGCCGATCCAGGCCCCGACGGACGAGCCGGTGCCAGCGACGATTCAGCCGGCGGTTGCGGTCAAGCAGGTAAAGGCTCCTCCTGCCCCTGTGAAGGCCTCCGTTCCGGTCCCGGCGGGTTCCTCGCCTGCTGCGGCCCCTGCGGCTTCATCCCCGGTCCCCCGGCTCATTGAAGTGGCCGCCTTTTCGCCTGCGGCAACACAGGGGGTCTCGGCGACTTCGGCGACTGCAACGCCTCAGCAGCCGACTCCACTCCCTGGGCCGGCCCCTATCTCGTCCCCGACACCCTGCGGCCCTGATCACACAACGACTCCAGCCACAGAGCCGCAGGCCTCAGGTCCGGTCTCGGCAGTGCCTCCGGCGCAAACGCCAGCGAGCCCGCCGCCATCGCCGCCGACTCCTCCCGCGCCCAGTTGGAACATCTCCCCTGGGAGCCTCCATTCACAACTCGGGCACTGGGCGATGCGCGCTCATTATCAGCTGATCTGGAAAGCCCAGCATGATTTCGAGTTAGAGGCCCGAGCCGCTTTCGAAGGGGATTTCGAAACGGCCATCAAACAGCTTTTCGCGGGGCTGCACCGGAGTGGCCATGCCCTGCGGGTCACGCTCTACCGGGGCAACAATGTCCTCGAAGTTGCGGAGGATTAGGATGTTTAAAACGAAATATATTTTTCTTCTTTTCGTTTTAGCACTCGCTGGTGGCGGCTGCGCTAAAACGAACCACCAAGTGGGCCCCATCGAACGTCAAGGGGAAAAGTTCCGCGAGCAAAGCCGTTCGCGCACCGTGGAAGTGGTGGAGACCCCCTATCTGGGCGCGAAAATTTCTCCTCTCCTTTCCTCGACCAATCCGATCTTAAGCAAGCAGGTGATGCTGCGACGCAAGGGCACCCTGGCCAGCATTGCGTCGGCCATAAGTGAGCTGTCCTCGCTGCCGGTACAGATCGCTGCGGATGAGGACGCGAAGAAAGTAGCGCAGCCCGAGGCTGGGCATGTCCCGACCGTTCCGCAGGCTGCCGTTCCTTCCACGCCAGCGGGAGGGCAGGGTGTGAATATGGACCTGGAAGCCTTGTTGCGGGGAGGGGGAGGAGGCCACAACGGGCTCGCTCTATCCGGACTCGCCTTTGGCGAGGGCAAGGTCCTGAGCGTTTCCTATGAGGGCACCTTGCGTGGCCTCCTCGATCATGTGGCCGCGCTATCAGGGTACGGTTGGGATTTCGACGAGAAAAACAACAGTGTCACCTTTGCCCACTCGCTTGTGCGCACCTTCACCATCCTGGGAGCGCCGGGAAAGGTGAGCTACGAAAACAAGCTCACGAACAAATCCAAGGAAAACGCATCCACCGGAATCAGCAGCTCGCTGGTGAGCCAACCGGTTTCCCGCGAGGACACCAGTTCGCAGACATCGCAGACATCGGGCACCACCCTGACTTTCGACGTGTGGGCGGACACGGAAAAGGCGGTGAAGGCTCTGCTCACTCCCAAGGGTGTGGTTGTCGTCAACCAAGCCGCCGGCACGATCACCGTCCGCGATACCCCGGAGAGCGTTCGGCGGGTTGCCACCTACGTGGACGAACTCAATACCCGCATTTCTAGACAAGTGGCTCTGACGGTCCGCGTCTGGTCGCTGAAAGTGACGGATGACGCCGAGATCGGTTTCAACATCCAGACGCTTTTCCAAAACGCCGACGTCTCCGACGTGGCCCTTTCTGCCGGCAGCATAAGCGGGGTCGGGACCATCAACACGGCCACGGCGACCATCGTTTCCGGGCGGCTCAAAGATTCTTCTGCTGTGCTCAAGGCTTTGCGCCAGTGGGGAAAAGCAACGCAAGTCACATCCGCCGGTGGTTTGGTGATGAGCAACCAGCCCGTGCCAGTCCTGGCCATCGAACGCCATGCCTACTTGGCGGGTGTAGGCAAATCCACCTCCGATTACAGCCAGACCACGGAAATCACTCCAGGCGAGGTGACTACGGGATTTGCCATGACCGTAATCCCCCACATCCTGGATCAACGCCGCGTAATATTGCAATACAACATCAATATTTCGTCTCTTGACGAAATGAAAGAGCTGACGACTTCCGACGTGACTGTCGAGTTACCGCAAACATCCACACGAGCCTTATCCCAACGATCAGTGATGAAGATGGGGCAAACGCTCGTCCTCTGCGGATTTGAAAAAGAATCCACTGATACCAGCAACGCCGTAGGAATAACCAAGACGTCTCATAGCGGAAACTATGGCCGGACATTGCTGGTTATCACCATCGAAGTGGAATCGGCGGAAGTATAACCATGCGCCGCGTTGTCATCAATAAACGCCACTGGGCGGTTGGTCTCCAATGGTTCATGGGCAACGCCAAGCAGACCGCCCCCGACCTGCGGCGGGCGGCTGGGAAGTTGGATCACTCCCTGGACATGGTGGCATACCGTCAACGTCAGTACGGATTTGCCGCCAGCGGCGGCGTGGTCCGCGACTGGCTTGGAGTTCGCGCCTTGGCGGCGGCGGTGCGCGTGACCTCGCCTTCGTTTCTGGGCCTTTTTTGCCTTGCGGATAAGGACGGCGAATTTTGGTGGGTGTTTGCCATATCCCAGTCCCTGATTGTGGGCATGGGGGACCAGGTCTTCCCGAACCGTCCCGAGGCCGAAGAATGGATTCAGTCCTTGAAGGGCCTGCTCGACAGTGATTTCGCGGAAACAGCTACATGCGCGACCCTAGACGAGAGTTTGCTCTGGCTCACGCCGCTTATCAGCGCCGGCCCCTTCAGCCGCCTGCGAAGCCGCAACGGCTACTTGCAGCCTTTGCAGCCCATACCGGGGCAGCGGCGTAAACTGGCAGCCCTGGGGAGCCTGGCTGCGGTACTGCTGCTTGGCGGCTACGGAGTCAGACTCTTCCTGGCCCACCAGGCGGGCAAAAAGGCCATGGAAGCGACCCGAGTCGCCATGGTGAACAAGGAGCAGCGCAAGCAAGAGCTTTTGGCGCATCCAGAGCGACACTTCCCGCAGCCCTGGACAACGGCTCCCGAGATGCATGAGTTCGTTTCGCGCGGCATCAAGGCCCTGTTGACTCTTCCCATTGCTGCCTCGGGCTGGGTCCTGGAGCGTGCGGTATTCGACGGGGAGGCAGTGACCGTCACCTGGGGGCACAAGCCTGGGGCGGATTACGTGCACCTGCCGTTGTCCGCTCGGATCGAAACCCCGCAGAAGGCCATTTCCCGCCTCCCGATCCCCAAACGTCGCGGGCAGCGGACGCCCAGCCCGCTCCTTTCCCAAGAGCAGTGCACTCGCCTTCTGTACCAAGGCACACAGCTCATGGGCGCTCGACTGCGGCTTGTCTACAATGCTCCCGAGAAAAAACGCGTCGACAATGTTGAAATCATCGCTCCCTGGACGCGTGCCCAATGGGAATTGAGCGATGTTCCTGCCGCAATGCTCAACGATGCGGCATTGCCTGAATTATTTACGCATATTCCGGGGATCATGTTGGAGACGATCTCAATGGACAAAAACGTCTGGACTATCAAGGGGGCTGTCTATGTCGCAACAAAGTAATCGCAGAAGAGTCCTGTGGCTACTCGGGTGCGGGATGGCGACCCTGGGCCTAGTGCTCGTCGGTGTCTGGGTCCTTTGGGGATGGCAGGAGGTCGACCTTCCTTCTCCGGCCAAACTCCCGCCAAAATCTCAAACCAAAGAGGTGGCTTCGGTTTCTGCCCCGGCCCCGGTGCGATCCACCGCACCGTCGCCATTGACTCCCGCCTCGAAGGAAACCCAGGCAAAGGAATCGGAAATTCCACCTTTCACGGTCGCGGCAGCCATCGCGGACTCTGTGCCGAAGTCTGGAAACCTGGAGCAAATGACTTCCCTACGTGCCGAACTGGATGAGGTCAGACTGCAAGTGGCCATTGCCCAGGAGAAGGAAAAGCTCCTCCCGAAGCAACCCTCCCCCGTACCCCACCAGACAGCGATCTTGTCGGAGCTTCCGAAGCCCGTGGCGGCGGCACAGCCCAGACAGGCTTCTCCGCTTGTCGTCTCCATTCAGGGTGCAGACGGCTATACCAGCGCCACGATCCGGTCCAGCGCCGGCACCCTGATGACGGTGCGCCCTGGTGACAAGTTCGGCGGCGGCGTCATTACCGCCATCAATCGCACCGGCGTCTTGGTGCGACGGGGCAACGCATCAACCGCATTAGCGTTCGAGTAGGACCGCTATGGAACCGATCAGCATTATTGATAATATACCAGAGGCTTTGCGGGGACGTGTGGCCCTGGTCAATGGCGTTCTCCATATTTCGGCGGAACTCAAGAACAATCTGCAAATTGTTGACTTCTATGGAAGCTTACGCCGTCGCGGCATTTTGACCTATGAATTCCATAAGCCGGAAGAGTTCGACAACACCTATCAAGCGCAAGCTGCCAGGACGGGCCATGCGGAGAATGAGGTGCAGCAGTATGCCATCGACCTCATCAAGGACGCTTTCGACATAGGAGCATCCGACATCCACCTCATGGACTTCGGGCTCTATACCATTATTCGATTCCGCTGCCTGGGGATGCTGACGGACCACACGCAGCTCAATGCTGAACTGGGCAAGCGGCTGATCGCCTGCATTTATCAAAAGCTCTCCCAGTCGGCCGACGCCTGCTTTTCGCCGACCGAACGGCAGGATGGACGGATCGCTCAGCGCAATTACCTGCCGCCAAACGTGCATTCCGTGCGCGTGCACTCGGAGCCCATCGAGTGCGCCCAGGCGGAGTCTGGAGTGGGCACCTCCATGTCCCTGCGGCTTCTCTACGATGCGACGTCCGCCAAAGGCTCGCTGCAGGAGCGCATGACAGCCCTCGGCTTCACGTCGGACCAATGCGGCTCAGCCCAGTTTTTGACTAGGCGCACGGGGTTGACGATCATTTCGGGACCCACGGGGCACGGAAAGTCGACCTTCCTCAAGCACGTCATGGAGTCCATGACAGAGCGCAATCCCGAGAAAGCCTATTTCAGCATCGAGGACCCACCCGAGTATCCCCTCAAGGGGGTGCGTCAGGTCCTCATCGCCAGCAACGACAGGGACAGCCGGTCCGGTGCGTATTGTGACGCCATCGCAGGGGCCATGAGAAGCGATCCGGATGTGCTCATGATCGGCGAGATCAGGTACGTCGAGGCGGCTGTCGCGTCCATCGACGCGGCGCTGACTGGGCATTCGGTCTGGGCCACGATCCATGCGAACAACGCCATGGGCATCATCGCCCGCCTAGTCAGCATCCTGGCCACCCACTATCGCAATCCACTGGAACAGATTTGCGACCATAACGTCCTGGCCGGGCTCGAATACCAGCGGTTGCTGCCCATGCTGTGCCCGAAGTGCAAAATCCGGCTGATGGACCTCTCGCCCGAGGAGCGTCAACAGTACCTGCCCGAAGACGTTGCTGGCCGGTTGCGGCGCGTCCTGGATGACCGGGAATCCGTGTACGTCCGGGGCAATGGCTGTGAGGAATGCCGCAAGCGTGGGTTGATCGGGCAGACAGTCGCGGCCGAGATCGTGGCCACGGACCAGGAAATGCTCGGGTATCTGCGCGAAGGGAATATCCCCCGCGCCCACGAATATTGGATCAAGGAAAAAGGAGGCCGCAGCTACGTCGACCACGCCGTGGCGCTCATCAAAGAGGGCCAGGTCGATCCCTATCTCGCGGAAGAGCGTCTGGGCGTCCCCCTCAACTTCAACCAGGTCTTCGTGTCCGGGGGACGCTGATGCGCGAATACTTGGCAGAACTCCTGGCGCGCCTAGCCTTCAGCAGCTCGGTACGGCAACGGACCTGGAAAAAGCTGGCAGCCCAGGCCCGACATGGCATGAGTCTGGACCAGAGCCTGCGACAGATGCAACTGCGGGCGGCCACACGTCGGTCCCCCACGGCGTTGGTGTACGCCCGAGTGCTGGAACACCTGGGTCTGGGGCACAACCTGGGCGCAAGCCTGGGCGATTTTGCCACGCCGGAAGAGATTATGCTGATTTCCAGCGGCCAGCGTTCAGGCCGATTGCCCGATGGCCTGGAGCTGGCGGCCGGCCTGTTGGCGGCCCGACAGAAGATCGTCGGGGCCGTGGTAAGCGCGCTGGCTTATCCGGTGTTTCTCTTTGGCGTCTGCATGCTGTTATTGGGTGTCGTCTCCGTCATGGTGATGCCCAAGTTCGCCATGCTGTCCGATCCCACGAAATGGCATGGCGCGGCGGCGGCATTCTACAGAATGACCTCGTTTGTGGCTTCTTTCTCCGGGGTCATCACACTGATTGTTCTTCTCGCCATCATTGCCACGGCGCTTGTGACCCTGCCCGCCTGGACCGGCCGGCTCCGGCTCTTCGTCGAAAACCTACCCCCCTGGTCGATTTACCGCCTGACGGTGGGCTCGGTCTGGCTCTACACGCTTGCGACCATGATGCGCTCCGGCATCCAACTCTCGCACATTCTGGAGAGCATGATCAATTCCGAGGCGGTCAGCCCCTACCTTAGAGAGCGCATTTTGGCCATTTCCATTGAAAACGGGGTCGGCAAGAACCTCGGTGAATCGATGTATGATTGTGGAATGGGTTTTCCTGACCAGGAACTCATTGATGATTTGCGGGTGTACGCGGTGTTGCCGAGTTTTCATCGCCGCATGCATGAGCTGGCAACCGAGTGGATGCACGATGGTGTAGAGCTGGTCAAACGGCAATCCCGGCTCATGAACTTGATGGGAATCGTTTTGATAACCGCCTTAGTATCCATACTGGCAATGGCAATAGGTTCGTTGCAATCCCAACTCTTACCGACCGGAGGATATTGACATGACGCTTTTGGAAACCCTTGGGGCCATCCTCGTGGGCCTTATC
>NZ_JSEH01000037.1 GCF_000801335.2 Desulfovibrio sp. TomC | reverse complement strand
GCGGGGGGGGATATTGGGGTTCGCCTGCGACGAACATGAACATGACCCCCTACACCAACCCTTCCATGGGAAGCTGGTAGTAACTGGGGTCTGTTCACGAAACGGAAAAAATCGTACGCTAACGGCCAAAGTGTCAGGTTGGAGCCTATGAGCCTGGACAAAACGTGTCAGGAAAAGCCGAAACAGGCCCAAACCTGACGTGATTTGTTCCTCTGACCTGACGCTCGGTTGAGGTATACTTCAAATTGACGTTAAATCATTTTGTTCCGATCGTTTATGTGCAAGGGGAGAACAATGGAAAAGCTCGTATGCTATTGCTTCGCTTATACAGCTTCAGACATTGCGGGGGATGTCGTAGCGAACGGTAAGTCTACCATCATGGAAAGAATCGTATCTGAAAAAAGGGTTGGTGGATGTCAGTGCGCGACCAAGAATCCCAGTGGTCGTTGATGCCTTGCCGATGTCCGCCAGGTGGTGGACGACACCATGAGACACAACGGGATTACATCAAGCTTTTCTTGATAGCGTGGGTGCGAAACCGGGCATCGTAGCCGCTTGCCAGTCCTTGGCGTACGATTTTCTCCCTTTCGTGAGCGGACCCCTAACTGATCGACTTGCGTCGAATAACAAGGAGCATACCATGAATACGCGTAAAAAGACTCTCGGCCTTGCTCTCGCTCTGGCGATGGTCTCGCTGCTTGGCCTGTCCGGCTTGGCCAACGCCCAGATGATGGGTCCTGGCATGATGGGGGGCCACGGCATGGGCATGATGGGAGGCCCCATGTCTGGGCTGACCCCGGAGAAACAGGCCGTCGCGCAGAAGCTTTACAATGAGCACTATACTGCCACGGCCCAGCTCAGGCAGCAGCTCTTCACCAAACAGTCCGAGCTCAACGCCCAGCTCTATGGCGGGGCCACTGACGATAAGAAGGTTCAGGCGTTGACGAAGGAGATCAACGACCTGCTCGCCAAGATGTACGATGCCCAGGTGGCTCTCCAAAACCAGCTGACCAAGGAAGGCATCCCGGCCATGGGCGGCATGGGCATGATGGGGCCTGGCATGATGGGCGGCATGGGTATGTGCTGGTAACCGCAACGAAGAGGAATAAAGGGGGCGGCATAACGTCGCCCCCATTCTCATGGCTCGATCACGGCATCCAATTATTCCTTGGGAGGACTCTTGCATGGCGATTTTCGAGAACTGGAAAATAGGAACACGGCTCGCATTGGGCTTTGGCCTCGTGGCCGCCATGTTTCTGGTGAACATCGCCATGGGACTGACCCTTTTGAAGGCAGTGGACAACAACGCCATGCGGGTCGTCAATCAGCACCTTCCGAATGCCTTACGTGCGGACCAAATGGGCGACGCGATCCTGCGCATCCAGCAGGTGTTCACCTCCATAGCGAACCAGCACAAGCCAGACTCGGGGGCGGAAGCCGAAATTGACCGCCTGGCAAAGGAATTTTCAGGGAATGCAGCGCACTTCCTGAGTCTCTTCCGCAAAGAGGGCAATACTGAGTACCAACAGGTCATGCTGGAAATCGAGGACGGTTTTCGGAAATTCCTCGACGAATCCCGCGGCACTCTCACTGTCTTCCATCAGCAAGGCATGGACAAGGGACATGAGGCCTCGGCCAAGGCCGATGCGATCCGCAAGACCTTGGAGGAAGGCCTCGATACGCTGCGGACCCAACAGACCGGCCTGGCGCAATCAGCCGCCGCTGAGGCGGATGGCCTCGTGGATTTGACGCGCAAGGTCATGCTCGGCAGCGGCGTGTTGGCTTTGGCGGTTTGCCTTCTCGTCGCCTTGTCCATCCGGAAAAGGATTTCGCTTCCTTTAAGGCACATCGCGCGCATCGCTTCGCGGATTGCCGAAGGTGAAACATCCCTGCGGGTGGGCATGGCTGGACTCGACGAAGTCGGTGAACTCGCCAGGGCCTTGGATCATCTGCTGGAGCGTATAGGCGAATCCTTGGCCTTGAACCGCGCGGTGCTCAACGCCGTTCCCGACCCGATCTTCATGACCGACGGGGAAGACGTGATCCTGGTGGCCAACGATGCGGCCACCAGGTTGGCCGGCGTTTCAGGAGAGCGCCTTGTGGGCCGCGCCTGCACCCAGGCCATCAAGCCTGGCGTCTGCGGGACGCTGTTGCGGCCTGCCCGACAGTCAGGACAAGATATTGGGGTCATCGAATGCCATACCGCCTCAGGCCATGCGTTCTTCCAGCCCAGGGCCGTGACCGTCAAGGACGAACAGGGCAAGACGCTGGGCTTCCTTGAAGTCGCCAGGGACGTCTCGGAAATGGTCCTCAAGGAGCGCGAGATCGCCAAGCACCTGGAGTGTCTCGTGCGGGTCAACGGTGAAGTCGATCAGGCCGCAAGCCTTATCGCCGAGGCCACGGACAGCATCGCCAGCCAGATGGAACAGGTGTCCGCTGGCGCGACCGCTCAGAGCGAACGGGTGTCTGAGACCGTCATTTCCATGAACCAAATCGGCTCCAGCGTGGGGGAGGTGGCGGACAACGCCTCCAAGGCCTCACGATTGGCCGAGGACGCCAAGGGAAAGGCCCGTGAAGGGGCATTGGTCGTCTCCAACTCCGTGGAGGCCATCGGCAAGGTCCAGGAACTTTCCGGGTCGCTGAAACAGAGTCTCTCCCTCCTGGGCGACCAGGCCGAGGCCATCGGCAGGATCATGGGAGTCATTTCCGACATCGCCGACCAGACGAACCTGCTGGCCCTCAACGCGGCCATCGAGGCGGCGCGGGCCGGTGAGGCCGGACGCGGCTTCGCCGTGGTGGCGGACGAGGTGCGCAAGCTGGCCGAAAAGACCATGACCGCCACAAAGGAGGTCGGACAGGCGGTGGAACGCATCCAGTCGGGCGTGGGCGAAAGCATCCTCGGCATGGACGAGGCCTCCTCGGCCATCCAGCACGCAACCAGCCTCGCGACCCTTTCCGGCCAGGCCTTGGAGGGGATCGTTCCCCTCGTGGAAGAAACCTCACGCCAGGTGGAACTGATCGCCAGGGCCGCCGAAGAACAGACCTCGGCAAGCGCGGCCATCAACGAGCATATCCGAGATGTGAATGAGGTTTCGCGTGAAACGGCCGTGGGGGTGGAACGTTCGAAGCAAGCCACGGCCGATCTCGCCGCCATGGCGCATAGGCTCAAGGAACTAGCGGGATCGGGCGTATAAACGCTTAGGGCTCGTCTTCATGCCCGAGCTGCCGGATTCGGGAAAAGGCCCGACGGAAGCGCAGATGGATGCCGTCATGGGCGAAGCCGAGAAGCTGCGGCCCCAGGTGAATTTGGTCATCGGCCTGAGTCCCTGGGGATACCAGGGCGAGGTCAATTTCCTGGACAGAGCCGAGGACAAACGGGGCCTAGACGTGTTAATCGGCGGAGGTCACGGCTCCGGCAACCGGGGCAAGATCATGGCCGGGGGCCGGACGCTCTGGATGCGTCCCTTCCCCAAAGGCAAGGGCGTACATCACGTCAATTTTGAATGACGGCATGGTGATGCGAGAGAAGGATTCGGAAATTCGCGTCAAACGGGGGGACCCCGTGTGAGCAAGGATCATGCTGTCGGCCTTTTGGGGCGTAGTGGACGCGCCACCGGCAACAACCTTCACTTTGAAGTGATGATGAACGGCAGGCCCTCGGACCATCGCCGACACATCCTGACGCGAGCACCCTGTTGCGGAAGGATGTGCGGGGCGGTTGACATTTCAATAAAAGATATGGAGGCGTCATGATTTCTTTAAAAAAGTCTTATAAATTTGCGATTGTTGCGCTCTTGGTCTTAATCATAGCTTTTTTCGATTACGCCACCGCACTACATCTATCTAAAATTGATATTGTATATCGTGAATTGTATTTTATTCCAATACTCATTGGAGCGTATTGGTTCGGAAAAAAGGGAGGAATATTCACGTCTCTCGCTTCATCGGCCGTGTACCTCCCGTGCGCCATGCTGGGAACTCCTTTGGGCAGCGCCACCTATTTTAGCAATATGCTGGAAATAGTTTTCTTCAATGCGGCTGGATATTTTGTCGGTACTTACTACGATCTTCGAAGATCACAGTTCACCTTGGCTTCAAGCGACTATGAGGAAGAGCTACCCAAACCAAGCAAGAACATACTCTTCAGCATTTATAGCGCAGAAAATACAGTTAGAGCAGCTCGCTATTTGGCCGACAACTTTTCGCATCAAAGCACAACAACCATCACAATGGTGGGACTCATAAGAGTTCAATCGCAAGATATTTTTGCTACAAAACAAGAATTCAATGTGGCATTTGAAAAATCAAACACCGAAATGAGCATCCTAGTGGAACGCGTCAAAACTATCTTGCTTCAGGGAGGAGTATCCGAAACGAACATTCGAGAACGAACGATAACTGTCGAAGGAAAGACCATGGCAAAAGAAATCTTGGAAGAGCAGCATCGTGGCCATTACGACATGATCATCGTAGGATGCACAAAGATGCCCAAAGCTCAAGAACTTCTTTTTGGAAACACGAATGTTGCTCTTGTTCGGGAAGCACCATGCCCTGTGCTTATTGTTTGTTGATTTTCAATGAGCCATGAGGAGGCGTCATGAACCTGAAGGCAATCATGATCGTGGGATCAATCGTCGTGGTCACGGCCCTGCACTACGGCGTCGCGCCCAGCCATCCCGCCTTGCATCTGCTGCACCGTGAGCTCTACTTCATCCCCATCCTGCTGGCCGGGTTTTGGTTCGGCCTGCGCGTGGCCTTGCTCACCTCCCTGGCCATTACCGTGCTCTATCTGCCGCCAATTTTATCCGGGAAGATGCTCCACGACACGCCCGCCACCGTGATTGCCCAACTTATCATGTTCAATGTGGTGGCCCTGCTCATGGGGCTGTTGGAGGATCGCCGGGCTAGGGAGCAGGAGCGGCTGCTTGGAGCCGAAAAAATGGCCCTCCTCGGCCGGGCCGCCGCTGCCATCGGCCTGGAAGTCAAGGATGTCGTCGTGGCATTGCGTCGCTTGGTGCGTGAGGGGGGCGGGTTCCGCAATCCCGGCGTGGAACCCGACGTCCAGTGCGAAATCGACCGCCTAGATCATCTCCTGTACGCTCTGGTGCGCGTTATCCCATCCCATCAAGTTCCTGCCATATCACTCGACATCAACGACCTGGTGACCGCCAGTGCCGCCCGCCTTGAGAGTGTGGCTCACAAGGTCGGGGTCAAGTTGATGGTGGAAAACGATCCGGCGGGTTGCCGCACCAGAGCCGTATCCGAAGAGTTCGGCGGCATCATCGACGCTTTGGTGAAAAATGCCGTGGAGGCCTCGCCAGCCGGGGGCATCGTCACCATCGCAACCGGGCGTCAGGGCCAATTTTGCCTGATCACGGTACGCGACAAAGGGCAGGGTATCCCGCCGGAACACATAGATAAAATTTTCATGCCTTTTTTTAGCACAAAGCCACGCGGCCATGGTTTGACCTTGGCTTCGACCAAAAAGTTCCTCAAGGATATCGGTGGAGACATAACCGTGGAGAGCGAGCCTGGCAAGGGCGCGGCCTTCCACTTGCATATACCCAGGGAGCGCGCAGGCGACGAACCCCTCATGGGGTTTGGGGCCTAGGCCGTCGAAAACCTCCCCTCCGGTTTGGAATAACCAGGCGGACAGGATCGTTCAGGAGACAGGCATGGCTGATGACGAAAAAAAGCCTCTGTTTGAGGAAGGGACCGTCATTAACGACAAGTGGACGATCTTGGATCATATTGCCACTGGCGGCAAGGGCGAGGTCTACCTAGCTAAGCAGCGGGACCTGGAGCGGCGGGTGGCCTTGAAAATCATGTCCCGGGCGTTTCTGGAAAGCTTGGCGGACGACGAGGCGGAGGTGGCGGTTGAGCTGGAACGGTTTCGACGGGAAGTACAGGTCATGGCCCGACTGCGCCACCCCAATATCCTCCAGGTGTTCGACTACGATCAAGTGGATATCGACGGTTCTCCTCTGAATTATCTCGTCATGGAATACGTGCCAGGCCCGACCCTGACCCAGACCATGCCCGAAGAGGGTTTGGGGAGCGACGAAGCGACTCTCAAGAGCTGGATACGAGAATATTTCCTGCCCGTCTGCAACGGCATGGAGGCTGTACACGCCCAGGGCGTCATCCACCGCGACCTCAAACCCGCCAACGTGCTCATCGACGATGGGACGCCCAAGATCGCCGACTTTGGACTGGCCGGGGGTAACGTGCGCGATTGCGTGACTCAAGACCACCACATCATCGGCACCTTGCCCTACATGGCCGAGGAGCAGTTCCTGGACTTGAACCTAGCCGACATCCGGGCCGACGTCTTCTCCCTGGGGCGGGTTCTGTTCGAAGCCGTGGCTGGGAAAAAGGCCCTGAAAAAAGCCAAGCCGTTCGAAACGGTGGGGTTGGAAAACCCGGTCACCGACTTCCAAAAGCGCCTGGATCGGATCATCCGGCAGGCCACCGCCAAAAAGGTGGCCAAGCGCCTGCCATCAATCCGAAGCCTGCGCCAGACCCTAGAAGATCTTGTGGTCGAAGCCCCGGTCAAAGAGACCCGCCAGGCCGCCCCACACCGCACCGCTTGGTTTGTCTCCGCCGTCGTCCTGGCCGTGCTTTTCGGAGGAGGGCTGCTCTACCATTTCCTGTGGCAAATGCCGTCACGGCAGATTGGACAGGAAGCGGTGAATACGGAAATGACCGCGCCGTCCTCTACGCCACCTGCCGCGCCGCAGTCGCCGTCAACGGCGGAGGCCCCGGCCGGTCATCATCCCGGCGAGGCCGCTCCCCAGCCCCCCCTGGCCCCGGGCGAGACGCCACCTCCACGTTTTTCAGGACGAAACGGCTCGACATTTCTCATGGTTCCGGGCGGCGAGATTTCCCCTGGGGTCGATGGAGCGCCGGATACGGTGCTTGTGCCGTCGTTTTATATGCAGGAAACCCAAATCACCAATCATCAGTTCGTCATGTTCTTGAATCTGGTGCGCGACCGCGTCACAATCAAGGAAGGGGCGGTTTCTGGTGAAGATGGAATATGGCTGCTGTTGGGGGAGATCTCCCCTTGGTATGAGCCTATCACCTATCGGCAGGGCATGTTCGTGATGGACCCGGCCACGGCCATGAACCCCGTGGTCAGGGTCTCCGCCAAGGGAGCACGGGCTTTTGCCGACTTCTACGGTTCCCGCCTGCCCACGGTGGCCGAGTGGCGGCTGGCTCAACGATTGGGGGAAGATGTTGGAAAGACCAATTCGCTCGCACCGTCCCGAGTCCCTTTTGTGCTTGCTCAGGGCATGGAAATGGACGGATGGTGGCAGGAAAGAACCCCGCCCAAACAGAAACAGGTCAAACCAGCTGTTCCGACTAAACCGAAGCAAGTCAAACCGGCCATCCCGGAACGCAAGCTTTTTTCAGTGGCCGACGCACCGGCCAACCGGCTTGGCATCCGGGGGCTTGGGACAAATATCAACGAGTGGACCACCATGGTGATCGGTACAGAGACGCATTACTTTGTCACCGGCGGCCCGCCGACCGACGCATCCTTAATTGAACCGCTCAAGCGTCAGTCCTGGGAAGGCTTTGCTGACGTGGGATTTCGCACGGTCATCCCCATGCCCCAGCCCCAATCCTCATTGTAATCGAAGGCAGCCATGCAAGCATTCGGGGCGAGCGATCAAGGTCGGGTCAGACGCCAAAACCAGGACCGATTCCTGGTCAAGGAATTCCCAGATGGCTCCATGCTTCTGGCCGTGGCCGACGGCCTTGGCGGCCAGGCTGGGGGCGATGTGGCAGCCCAGGCGGTTGTTGACGCCCTGGCCCGTCTGGAACCAGACGGCGGGTCGTCGGAATGCCTCTTGGCCTTGGCCGTGGAGACGGCTGAGCACGTTATCCGTGAGAAAACATTGATTGACCCGCGTTTGGAAGGCATGGGTTCCACTGCCACCGTGGCTTGGGTACAAGACGGCTTTGCCGTTTACGCCCATCTCGGCGATAGCCGCCTCTATCTGTGGCGAAAGGACATCCTCTCTCAGATTACCACCGATCACACTTTTCTTCAGGATTTTTTGGATGACGGCAGTATCACCCCGGAACAAGCCAAAACACATCCTTTCCGGAATATACTGGAAAAGTGCGTTGGTTGCGCCGGGTCTGAGCCTGACACTGGGAGCATTGTCCTGCATGAGGGTGACACTCTCATTTTGTGCACAGACGGATTGTTCAAGGAGTTGCAAGAGGCGGACATCGCCACTGTCATGGCCTCGAACGGAACGACGCAGCAAATGGCGACCACATTACTCAATCAGGCCCTGGCGGCTGGTGGCCGAGACAACACCACCGTTATCGTGATGCAATCGACTCCGACATCCAGCAACAGCTGACGGGTACGCCCCCCTCTAAGGGGTAAACCCAACATTCATGTCACCAGGTATCAAGTAGCTTCGAGCAGGCCCCTGGGCGTGAGAGGTCTGACAAGCAAATCACAAATTTTCAACTTGTTGCATCGCACTGGGCGTTCCTGTACCGGTTCAGGCCAAAGAGGTTTTTTCTCAGGCGGAAGTATGCGATACTGGAACTGGGTGTTACCGCCTTCCATCGAAGTTTCCATAACGTCCGTTCCGGGGCATCACCTTTTCAACCATCCCAACACCTTACCCTGAACGGGCCGCATCGAGGCCGCCAGGAATCGCCCAAACGTGCCAGGGCCGTATACGAATCTGTTTTAGCGTATGCAGCTCGCGCACGCTTCGCTATTTCCGTCAGCACGACCAGACAAGGATCACCTGGAGCTTCAAACGCAGAAAACCCCGTGTGGAGATTCCCGTCGATTTTCCCAGCCATCCAATGTCACGGCCAGAATAGCGTTTTTTCTTCCACTATGGGAGGGCATACCAAGAGCCCTTCCCGGTCCCATAACGCGTTAAATGCCCTTGTTCAACAAGTCGCCGGAAATGCACCTTTAGCGTGTTACGACTAGCCCCCGTCACTTTGGCCATTTCGCCAATCGTAACGCGCCCATGTTGCCGCGCTTGCTCGATGATCTGTGCCGCAAGTTCTGGCAACGTCGCGAGCGTGATTTTTTCTCGCTCCACCTTAGCCGCTAGACGTCGTTTTTGTTGCGCTAGGGCTTGAAGAAAAAACAAAATCCAAGGTTGCCAGTTCGGCGTATCGGTGCGGATCGTCCCCTGTGTTTGGCGCAATGCAAGATAATAGGCCTCCTTGCTGTTTTCTATGACGCTTTCCAAAGAGCTATAAGGGACATAAGTATAGCCCGCCTGCAACAAGAGAAGGGTTGTCAAAATACGGCTCAAACGACCGTTGCCGTCTTGGAATGGGTGAATTTCTAAAAAAACAACCACAAATACGGCAATCAGCAAAAGCGGATGTAGTCGTCTCGTTTCTCGGGCCTCGATATACCACTCGACAAGCTCAGCCATTAGCCTTGGCGTATCGAATGGCGAAGCTGTCTCAAAGATGATGCCGATTTGCTGGCCTGTCTCGTCAAACGCGACGACACTGTTCGGGAGTGTTTTATATCCCCCACGGTGGCGGTCGTCCTTTTCGCTGTGGCGCAGAAGGTCGCGGTGAAGCTGCTTGATATGGTTCTCAGTGAGCGGAATGTGGGGCCATACCTCAAAGATCGTTCCCATTGTTTCCGCATAACCGGCCACTTCCTGTTCGTCACGCGTGATAAAAGAGTTGATTTTAAGGTCGGAAAGAAGGCGTTCAACCTCACGGTCAGACAGCTTGGCCCCTTCAATCCGGGTTGATGACCCGATGCTTTCAATCGTGGCGACATGACGCAGGGCGTTCAGGCGTTCGGGAGCCAACGCGCCAAGGGCACGCCAAGCGCCCTTAAACTCGTCACATTCTGCGATTATCGCCAAAAACTCCGGCGTGATGCGGATGCTGTCTGTTTTGATCATGTGAGTCCCTTACACCCATATTTACACCCACATTCACCCATAAGTCCAGTTTGAAGCGTGTCCCTCTGTTTCGCCAATGTTGACCCTCTCCCGGTGTCCCCTCACCGGAAGGGCGTGGTGGAGTGCGAAGTTTTTGTGGCGAGAGAGGAGAAGGGGAATGGACAGAGATGCCCCTTGATTAAATCCGCCAGCCTCCTCTATTCGCACCAGAAAATGCTTGATTTACCGAGCTAAAAATTTGTATACACCCCTCAATAGGGGGCAAAAATGAGTGTGATCATCGCTTGCTCAAATAACAAGGGAGGGTCAGGGAAAACGTGCTGTTCCGTTACTCTAGCCCATGCACTCGCCAATCGGGGGAAAAGGGTACTCGTCTGCGACCTTGATACTCAATGCAACGCCACGTCTCTCCTGCTTCGGATAGGGGATACTCCACGAAATAGCCTCTACGAACTACTTTCGGGCACAGCCGAAACAGCCGACTGCATCTATCCATCGAAGTATGAAATGGTCGATGTCCTCCCCAATGTGGAGGAGGTCGCGGCTATGGAGTTCGACTTGATTAAGGAAGCTGACCTAAAGCTTCCATTACTACGCGATAGATTGCGTCCGCACGCCGACGCAAAGTACGACTTTGTCTTTCTGGACTGCCCACCCAACTTGGGGTTCTGGACCATGTCTGCCCTCATATCGGCCAATTTAGTCATCTCACCTACGGTTTCTGGGTCAGGTTTCTCACTGGATGGACTTCTGCGAACCATTAAATTGATCAAAGAGATTCAGCAGGACACAAACCCAGGCCTACGATTCTTCCGACTCCTCATCAACAATGTGGACCGCAGAACAACCATGGGGAAGGTCACTATGGCGCAACTGGCTGACAAGCTAGGATCAGAAATGATCTTCTCCACTACCATCCCAGCAAGCGCTCAATTCCAACAGGCCGAACACCTACGGGAGACGGTCTTGCGCCAGAACACTAAGGGACCTGGGGCAAAGGCGTATCGTGCTTTGGCCCAAGAGGTCTTGGATTTGGTCGGAGGCTGATATGACCGAACGCAAGGGAATTTCCAGCATCCTATCCAAAGTTAAGCCAGCGGCAGAAAGCACGCCAGAAGGAAGGACTCACCCTACCGCCTTCGATAAGTTTATGGCGACTAGTCCGCTTGATGCCGAACCCAACTTGGCCGATATCGCTAGGCAGATTTCAACACATTCACGGCGAGATAGTCAGATTGGGTCAGACCAAATCAGACCAGATCAGACCGAGCACCCGAATCGAGCACCCGAATCGAGCACCCATGACGGACACCCGAACCGAACACCTGAACCGGGTGTTCGACCCGAACCGAGCACCCGAACCGAGCACCCAACGCGGGCACTCGGTTCGAGCATCCGCATTGGACACCCGATTCGAACACCCGAACCGAGCACTCAACCCGAACACCCGCAGCCAAACCTGATCAAGCTGTGTCCTCCGGTAGAGGCTGCCACGCTAGCCCAAAAAACATTGCTTCGCTATTTTCAGGTGAACGGGCCACATGTCACAAATTATGATTTAATTGCAGCGGAAACAGACGTTCCCAGGGGAACGGTGCGCCGCGTGGTGAAAAAATTTGTCACGCTTGGAATGCTCGAAAAACGACCATGGAGAGAGGGTAATAAGCAGGGGGTTTTCTTCGCCCTACTCCACAACCGGGCACCCGAACTGAACACCCGAACCGAACACCCGTTTCGGGCACCCGAACCGGGCACCCGAAACGAACACGCACCACACTCTCTTAAGATAGATAGATTAAATACTCTATCTATCTCTCAAGAGACGCTAGCCATGACCTGGCCCCATCTGGTCCGGGCCGGCTTTGGCGCGGACCAGATGGAGCAGATCGTGGATAACCTGGACCAGCTCGGCAAACCCACCGACCGCATCGTCGCCGGCCTGGACCATGCCGAATGGGAATTAGAAAACGGCAAAATGCTGGACAAGGCTGGCCAGCCCGTGGCCGATCCATGCTCATGGGTGTTCACTGCCCTGGCCCGAACCGGCTACTACCGCCGGCCCAAAGGCT
The DNA here is from genome assembly GCF_000801335.2 of Desulfovibrio sp. TomC. Classification (NCBI taxonomy): domain Bacteria; kingdom Pseudomonadati; phylum Thermodesulfobacteriota; class Desulfovibrionia; order Desulfovibrionales; family Desulfovibrionaceae; genus Desulfovibrio; species Desulfovibrio sp. TomC. Next base: position 9,091 of record NZ_JSEH01000037.1, on the reverse strand, counting down.
ACGTCAGCCCCGAGGAGCAGGCCGCCAAGGACGCCGAGGCCGAAGCCAAGGCGGTTGTCGCCGCCCGGCAGGCCGCCGAGCAAGCCCAATTCGAGGCCTGGCGGGATGGGCTCTCGCCCGACGAGCTTGCCGACGCCCTGCGTGGCCACCCAGGCGGCCCGAAGGATGCATGGCTGAAGAAAATGTGGCGTGACCGCAGGAACTAATTCCGGCTCATCCTCTCCCGAAATCCCCGCCCTGATAATTGCGCCTTCGCCCTCTTCCACCGCCGATCCCCTCTCGGATGGTGTCCTGGGACATCTCCAATCCGCACCAGAAAGCCGCCTACAGGGCCTCTGTTGCATTTTTTTGGCTTTCTCCAGGTCTTGGGCCATCCAAGTGTGTGGCGGCCCCGGAAACGGCCTTCTCGGGCGTTCTGGCGGGAACCCTGGTTGTGGAGGCGAAAAACACCGTTTCTTCACCCGCTCCCGTTCTAGGGCATTCTCCAGCCGTGGACCTTGCTGGTTTCGGAATTGGGGAAGGGGTAGCAAACGCCGTTTTTGACCTGCCAGCCATCGCCCTGGCAGCGCATGAGCCGTTGCAACTCACCCTGAGTGGCGAACTGGTACACGGCCTTGCCCTCCTTGCTTGCGGCCCATTTGGCCAGTTCCGGCAGCTGCGCGATTTCTTTCGTGACGCCATCCTGGGCATAGCGCCAGCCGGCATACCCGCCGGCGGCGAAGAAGAGGAGGGCGGCGAGCATGGCCAGACCAACCCACATCTTTGCCCGGTCCCTGGTTATCCTGGGGGCCTCGGTCAACTGCTGGGTGATTCGCTGGCCGGCGGCCTCGGCTTTTCTCGACGCCTCTTCCAAGGCCCTGATAGACAGGCCCACGGTCTGAAGCTCGGATTTCATTTGCGCGACGTGTTTGCCCATGGCGGCCACGTCGTCCTGGTGGACGGCCACCACGTCGCGGATGTTCTCGAAGATTTCTTCAACGTCCTTGTTCACGTCTACGCCCCCGCCGGCCACCACTTGATGAATTTTTCCTTGTCGGCCGGATGGCACCACCATTTTTTGTGCTCACCGTCCCATCTCGCGCCCAGAGCCTTGGCAGCGTCTTTTTCCTCAATAGGTACGTTGAGATAAAACCTCACAGCCGCAGGCGTGGCCAGATGGTTCTTGACACCAGCAGATCCATGACCGGAATTTTCTGATTCTTCTTCCTGGGACTTCGTCTTCATTTCCGCCTTAGCCTTGGCATCATGCTCAAACTTTTTTCGGCCAATATCTTCGAAAGAGTCACGCTCCGCTTCGAGCTTTTCAAACCCGGCGACTAGGATGCCGAGAATCACGTTATCCGGCTGATCCTGCAAGCCGGCTTTCCAGACGAGTCCACCAAGTTTCATTTTGACGTTGGCCTCTTTTTTCCTGGCCTCTTTTCTTATTTTGGCGGCTTCCTCTGCCAGCTTGGCGCGCTTCTGCTCAATTTTTTTAAGCCGTTCCTCGGCCGTCAGCTTCGTTTTTTCAGCCATTTCGAGAGCCTCCTCAAAAATATAGGAAATGAATCATAGACCTTAGGGATAATGTCAAGGCAGCGATGGAAAAAACTTCCAAACGGCCAACGGATGCCTTAAAGCTGGAGCCGAAGAATGAGGCTACACGCAATATATGTTTTGGCAGAGCCAAAACATTGCGCCCCACTTCCGTGGGGATAAAGTCAAAAAACAAAAGGCGTTAAATAGGAATATGGCTTGCTGCTTCGCGGGCTGCTCTATCGTCGGGATGTCAACGGGCACATCCGGCGTCGCCGTGGCCGCCTATATCGACCGCGATAGGTACACTCGCGACCTGACCGGCGAAACTTTCGACTTCCGAAACCACAAAACGGACGAGCCAGTGCTGGCTCGCGGATTTGAGCTTCCCCCTGGTTCTCCAGGGTGGGACAAACAGCGCCTTTGGGATGAGGTGGATAAGGCGGAAATAGCCACCAAGCACCTTGCCAGGACCGGTGAAGTCCGCCTTCGAGCGGGTGCCCAGCTGGCCAAGCATTACGTCTTCGCCTTGCCGAAAGACGTGCAGATCACCGACGCCCAACGCATCGAAATGGCGCGGCAGCATATCCAGGAACAATTCACGGATAACGGCCTGGCCTGCCAGTGGGCGATCCACATGCAGGCGGGCAATCCGCATCTTCATGTCCTGGTGACAACCCGCCGTCTTGGGCGCGAAGGGCTCGACAAGCACAAGGCCACGGACCTGAACCCAGACTTTGCCCGGAAAAATGGCAAAGGGTTCGTCTCGACCCAGGACCGAATCAGCGAAAAATGGGAGGCGTTTCAAAATCGCTATTTCGAGGAACGGGAGTTTGAGTTGCGCGTTGATCCTCGCGGGGTCGTGTTCCAGCTCCACGAGGGCAAGGCCCGACACATCGAGGCGTCATGGAAGACGGCCGAGAACGAGGCCCGTCTTGAAGACGCCCGGCAGACCGCGCTGGTGGAGCCGAAAACGATCCTTGAAAAGCTGACCGCCCGGCAATGCCTGTTCACGGAGCGTGAGCTCAATGCGGTGCTCAAAAAGGCCGGCGTGGAGGACATGATCGAACGCGAGGCCGCGAAGCAGCGGGTGTTGTCCTGCCCGGAGTGCGTGAAGCTCTACGACGGGCAGGGTCAGGAAACGGGGCTCTACACGTCCACGCTCGTGCGGGCCGAGGAACGGGCGATCCTGGAGCTGACGGACCGGAAGATGCGGGAGGGCGGCGGCCATGTTTCGGAACGAGCGCGGCAGCAGGCGCTTTCCCGCAAGACCTTGGACCCGGAGCAGCGGGAAGCCTTCGACGTGATGACGGCCGCAAACCGGCTTTGCGTCATTCAGGGCCGGGCGGGGGCCGGCAAGAGCTACACCATGGGCGCGGCCCGGGACGCTTTCGAGGTCGACGGCTGGCGGGTGGTGGGCTTGGCCCCGACCAACACGGTCAGCCGGGACATGCACACGGACGGTTTTCAGGAGGCGTCCACGGTCCATGCGGAGCTTTTGCGCCAGGAAAAGGCGCGCACCAACCCGCGCAGCCGGGTCAAGGCCTGGGACCGCAAGACGGTTGTTTTCGTCGATGAAGCGGCCATGCTGGATAACAGGACCATGCATCGCCTGCTGCAGCAGGCGGACGTTTCCGGGGCGAAGGTCGTCATGATTGGCGACGACGCGCAGCTGGCCAGCATCCAGCGTGGGGGGATGTACACCGAAATTCGGCAGAAAACGGATAGTGCCTTGATTTCGTTGGTCAGGCGGCAGAAGCAAGATTGGATGCGGCAGGCCAGCATGGATCTTGCCGATGGGAAGATCAAGGAGGCCATGACGGCTTACCAGGAACACGATTGCATCAAGGCAGCAAAGGAGCCGATAGAGGTATTATTGCAGGATTGGAAACGGGACGTCGCGCGAAATCCCGACGTTAACCGATTCATTTATGCTGGAATAAATACGGAAGTGAACCGTATAAACGACGCCTGCAGCAAGACCATGCGGGAGCTGGGGAAGGTGCGTGGTGGCATCACCTATGCTTGTGAGAAAGGGGAAAAGAAGTTTCAGCAGACGATAGGAGTTGGAGACAGGATTCAATTTAACGCCACGGCGAAGAATATTGATAAGAATTTGATCAATGGAAATTTTGGCACTGTTCAGAAACAAAGTCAGAAGCAGATTGAGGTCAGGCTTGATAGTGGGGCGATGGTTTCTTTTAACCCTGGGGAGTACAAAGGGTTTGCCCTTGGGTATGCCGGGACGGTCTACAAAGGGCAGGGAAAGACGCAGACAGATGTTTACGCCTTGCACGGGGTGACCTGGAACAACCGGACAACCTACGTCGGCGCTACCCGGCACAAGGGCAATTTCACGCTCTACGTGGACAGTGAGAAGGTCAAGGGCTTCGAGCAGCTGGCCCGGAGCATGAGCCGGAGCCAGGACCGCGCCTCGACGCTTGGCTATCTGGACGAGCGTCAAGCTAACCAGGTCAAAGAGCGGGGGAGGGACCGGGATGGTCCGGCTTTGACGTTGCCAGGGCGGTCGCGGGTAGAGGAGCCTTCCCTGGATGCTCCCAAGCTGGAGATTGATCCGGAGCGCCTCCGGGCGGCCCGAGAGGCCAGGGACAGGCAGGAACGCTTTGCCAATCCGGAGAAGGCCCGGGAACACATCCAGGCCAAGGCCAGGGAGTTGCGGGAAACGATCACGGCCAGAGACAAGCACAAGGCCGCCATGGTGAAGATGCGGCCCGAAAGCCTGGATTACCGAGCGGCTGTGAAAAAGCTGGTCAGGCTGGAAGGGAAGGAGCAGGAAGCGGACCTGGTTTTGAGGAAGTCTTGCAAGGAGCTGGCGGGGACGCTTGGCAAGCAGGCTGTCAAGGCGGAAATAGCCAAGGTTTTCGGTCTCGAAAAAGCCGGCGTCTTCATGCAGCAGTGCGGCCTTGAGAAGGCTGTCAAGCACCAGATCAAAGGCATGGACTACAGCCGCTAGGCTTATCGAAAAGGCGAACTTGGGTTACAGTTTACGCCGTGTTCATTTGGAGTATTCTGCTATTACGATAGCACTGGCCCCGTTGCTGCATCGCCACCTACGGGAAACCTGCCGACTATCTTTGAAGCTTTGCCAGTAATGTTTTTCGTGTGATACCAAGCTGCTTGGCTGCCTCGGTCTTATTGCCACCCGTCACCTCCAACGCCGCCAATATGGCCTCCCGCTCCACCGCCTCCAGCGGTAAAATTTCCGCTGGACCTCGCTCAATCAATTGGTTCGCATTCTGCTCCTCGTGGGCCTTTTCCTGGTTTACGCTTAAAGGCAGTTCTTTCTCTGTGACGAAATCTCCCGGCATGAGTACGACCGCCCGCTCCACGGCGTTTTCCAGCTCGCGGACGTTGCCCGGCCAGTCGTACTTAAGGAGCATGTCCATGGCCTGGGGCGTGAATCCCTTGGCGACCTTCCTGTTCGCCTCCGCGAACTTGTGAAGGAAGTGCATGGCCAAAAGCGGTACGTCCTCCCCGCGATCTCGAAGCGGTGGGACAGTGAGGGTCATGACATTGAGGCGATAATAGAGGTCTTGCCTGAACCTTCCCGCTTCAACTTCCGCTTTCAGATCGCGGTTTGTCGCCGCCACGATGCGGACGTCCACCCGCAGGGCGTTGTCGCTCCCCACCCTTTGGATTTCCCGCTCCTGGATCACCCGGAGGAGTTTTGCCTGCATGGCGGAAGATATTTCTCCGATTTCGTCGAGAAAGATCGTCCCCTTGTTGGCCTGCATAAAACGGCCTTCGCGCCGCTTGTCGGCTCCCGTGAAGGCTCCCTTCTCGTGGCCGAACAGCTCCGATTCGAGAAGCGTTTCGCTTAAGGCCGCGCAATTCACGGTGACGAGCGGGCCGTTTTTGCGGGGACTGTTGAAATGGATGGCCTTGGCGATCAGTTCCTTGCCCGTGCCGGACTGTCCGGTGATGAGCACCGTCGCCTCGGAGGGCGCGACCATGGCCACCGTCTCCATGAGCCGGCGCATGGCTTCACTGCGGCCGACAATATTTTTGGGATCAAAAGAGGAAACAAGGCGTTGCCGAAGCTCCTGGTTCTCGGCCTTGAGAGATACGTGCTCTAAGGCCCGCTCCATGGTTAATCGCAGCACATCGAAGTCCAGCGGCTTGGTCAGGTAGTCGTACGCTCCCGCCTTGATCGCTTCCACCGCCGATTCCACATTCGAATAGGCGGTCATGATGAGGATGGGGATGGAGGGATTATACGCCTTGATTTCCTTCAGCGCCTCGATGCCGCCCATGTCCGCCATGCGCACGTCCATGAGGATGAGATCGAAGGGCTTTTCCCTGGCCAGCGTAACGGCCTTTGTCCCGTCGTCGGCCCCTGCCGCCTTGTACCCCCAGCCGTTGATAAGAGCCAAAAGAATGGTGCGGTGCCCCTGGTCGTCGTCAACGATCAGAACGGTCGCTTTATGCTTTGCGGTCATGAAGCAACTCCTTCCGGCCGCCCCACAGGCAGGAGGATGTTGAAGGTGGTGCCCCGGTCGGGGGTGCTCTTAACCTTGACCTCTCCCCGGTGGGCCTCGATGATCTTTTGCACAATGGCCAAGCCAAGGCCGGTCCCGGAGGATTTTGTGGTGAAGTAGGGGTTAAAGATGCTCGACAGGCTCTCGGGCGCAATCCCCTTGCCCGAATCTTCCACCTCGATCCGCACGCCCCCTCGGCCGTCGGCGGCTGCCCTGACGGCAAGCGTCCCGCCGTTTTCCATGGCCTGGATGGCGTTGAGGTAGAGGTTGAGTAAGGCCTGGGTGAGGCGGTCGGGGTCGATGGCGATGACGGGCAGGCCTGCATTCCGGTCGAAGGTGACTGTGATTTTTTTTCCTTCGGCGTCCTGGCGGACCAGCCGGAGGGAATGCTCGATGAGACTGCCCACGTCCGTCGAACGCGTCTTCAGGTCCGATGGCCGGGCAAAGTCCAGGAGTTCCGTGATGACCCGGTTGAGCCTGTCCACCTCCTGGGCCATGACGGCGGCTAGCTCCCGGCCCTGGCTACCCTCGGCGCACTGCCCCTCGAAGTATTTGGCGAAACCCTTGATTGAGGAGAGGGGGTTTCTGATCTCGTGGGCGACGCCGGCGGCCAGGCTGCCCAGGGCGGCGAGTTTTTCCTTGCGGCGCACTTCTTCCTGGAGCCTTCTTACCTCGCCCAGGTCCCGGAAAATGAAGAGATTGCCCAGGTGGGTTCCCTCCTCATTGAGAATCTTCGACGCGCTGAGGCTCAAGGGAAGATTTTTTTCTCCGTCAAAGGAGCACTCCGTTTCGTGCTCCATGACGGGTTCCCCTTTGTCGACAACATCCCTGAGGCTGCACCAGGCCCCGGGCAAAACCTCCTCAGGGATCTTGCCCATGATGTCGGCCGCCTTGAGCCCGGAAATCCTCTCGGCTGCGCTGTTGACCACGGCCAGCTTGCCGTCGCTGTCCGTGGTGATGAGCCCCACGGGAAGGTTGTTTATGATCTCCGAAGCAAAGGCCCTCGTGTCCTGGAGTTGCCGTCTGGAAAATCGGTAGCTTTGCGCCCAAAACAGGGTCATGACGCCGCCCACGCCAAGCAGAAGCAGGATGGCCGACAATATGACCGTATTGTGCATGTCCTCGGCTAAGGCCGCGTCAAAGGGGGCGACATCAAACGCGATGAAGATGGCTTGCCTTCCGGTCCCCTGCGAGGAACCCGGTCTGCTCCAGGGGCACGCGTATTGCCAAACCTCTTCTTCACAATACTCCGCAGCATCACGGCGGGCCAGGGGCGCGAAGTCGCGGTAGACCTCAAAGGCCTTCCGCCCATCCGCCAGGCTTGTGACCCGCCATTTTTCCTTCGCCCCGATGGCGAGCGCCTTCATTTCCTCGGGGCCGTGGAGCCTTGAGCCGATCTTGCCTTTGTCGCTATCGGCCAGGATCAGGCCATCCTCACCCGTCACGGCTAGATAGAAGATTCCGGGCTGGTTCGCCATCTCCTCAAGGAGCACCTGAAACTGGTCGCCCCTCCAGTGCATCCCCATGCCCGTTCGCGCTCCCGACTCGAAGGCCTTAATAAGGGCCGCTCCCTTTTCAAGAAGCGTCTGAGCAGTGAGGCTTTTCTCCCGGTGGGTGTTCCTCATGGTCATGACGACGACGATTCCAACCAAAATGAAAACCGAACCGAGGTAGAGCCAGGGCGGAACGTTCGCCACGACCTTGCGCCACACCTTTGGTCTTTTTTGCATAATCACCTCTCTCTCCGAACAAACCGGCCAATAAGCCGCCGGCTGGAAACACATTAAGCCTGCCGCGTAAAAAGTAAACGGATAGAGAAAAAAATGCGAGTAGGCTTTACTCGCATCCGCATCGCGCCGGCCAGCACTTCTGAACCTTCGTAAAACATAATCATTTAATTTAAGTATGTTAGCTAAATAATAAAGCTTTGGCACATCCCTTGCTTTAAGGGGATCAACCAAGGCGGTTTAAAAGATGGCAACATCCCACGCCAAACTAGGAGGTTGTCCATGATGTGGGACTGTGGATTCCCTCTCTCCTCTCCCTGGATGGGGGGCACAACCTTCTGGGGGCTGGGAACGATTCTGCTGCTGACCGCGCTCTTGGGACTTTTCCTCTTCGTCTCAAGGAGAGCTGACAAAACCAGTCGCGCCGACAGGGACGATTCCTTGGGAATCATCAAGGAGCGGCTGGCAAGAGGAGAGATCAACCCGGAAGAGTATCGGGAAATGAAGAAGGTCTTGGAACAGGCGTAACGAACGGGCTTAGGCCCACAAAACAAACTGGGGAGTCTTTCATGTTCAAGCACATCACACGCCGTATGTCTGTCGGTTTGGCCGCCGCCCTCGTGGTCGGCTCTCTGGCTCTTGTCGATGCCGGAACCGCCCGGGCCCAGGCCACCGGCCCCAACCAGGCCGCGACCCAAACGGCCGCTCCGGGAATGTATGGCCAGCCAGGTTCTTACGGCAACGGATACGGTTCCCCCTGTCCCTGGTTTGCCGGACCCGGCTATGCCCAGGCCGGACAGCCGGGTTACCGGCAGGCGGCCAACCGCTACGCCAACGCCCCCAGGAGCTATTACGGGAACTATCGGTACTCCGGGCGTTCTTACGGCTACCCTTGCTGGTAACAACTCTGGCGTCGACGAGGCTGGCCTGACATTCCGACCTGTTTCGCCAACATCAACAACAATGAAATATGGGGAGTAAAATCATGAGTGTTCTGAAGAAGACCACGATCCTGGCGGCCTCGGCCGTGCTTGGCCTCACTCTGCTGGCCGGGATCAGCGCTCAGGCCCAGACCACCAACCAGGGCACGCCCTCGGGGCAAACGGTACAGGCGACGCAGCCGAGCACGTACACCTCCGGGGGGGCTTGGGGCAACATGATGGGCTGGGTGCCACCGACGACCACCACCGCGCCGACCACTGGTTACGGTTATGGCGGCTACGACGGCTGGGGATGGGGCTGCGGCTGGTGGTAGGAGCCCGAAACCTTTCAGCGAGGAGGCGCTATGGTCAAAGTAATATTGGCTCTTACGGTCTTGCTGCTCGTGACCGCGTGCGCTCCATACTATGG
>NZ_JSEH01000036.1 GCF_000801335.2 Desulfovibrio sp. TomC | reverse complement strand
AAACGGCCGTGGCAACGATTTTTTTTGAAAAAGGAGCAGGAATAGGTATTGTGCTATTGTTCACAAATAAGTGTCAAATCCAACAGAGCGCCGGGGACAGACCCGCCGGGGACGGCACTGCCCCGGCCGGCACAGCTCGGGCGCCGGGGCTGACCCATTCCCGGCTTCCAGGTTTGGTCGGCGGTATCGGACCCTTTCCAAGGGCGCAACGACAGAGGCTGCCCCGTGGGGGAATGTTGCTGCCCGGTATTGGCTGCAGTTACTCCCTATCCGTGTTGCTCTGTCCTCTCTGAAAGCCCGCGGGGTCCTTGGCCTGTGCAGTCGCCAAGTGCGTCCTTAAACAAATTGCAGCGTGGGGAGGGGAATAATAAACCGTCCGCCGGCATCCTGGTAATTGCGATTCTTGTTTATTATTGGTTCCGCGTAACGCCAGGCCAGGATGAGCACATTTTCCGGACGATCGTGCATAAGCCTGTCGGGAGAGTAGACGGCAAGACCAGATCCAGGGGCATACAGGCCTATCTTGTCTGGATTCTCGTCAACGATAAATGTCAAATATTCATGTAATCCAAACTGGTATAGCAGCGTTGTGGTCGTGGCGGAAGCGCCGTACCCGACAATGCGCTCACCTTGTTTGATAATTGTTGAAAGATATTCACGCAGTTTTTCACCAGCAATATGAACACTTTTTTCGTAAGCTTGAAGTCCACTGAGCTGATGCAGGCAATGTTGCTTTTCCAGGATCTCGTATTCGGCAATACGCGGACTTGGCTGCCGTCCGCCTTCGGCCATTTGTACGATATAACGGAGGGAGCCGCCTTTGGATTGGGTATGGAGGACATCAATGAGTTCCATGCCTTGCTCGGCGAAAAATCGCTTGAGGGGAGTAACGGAAAAATAGGAAAGGTGTTCATGGTAGGTGAAATCGAAAACAAAATTACGCATCCAGTCGAGCATGTAGAAGCTTTCAAAGATGAAGACGCCATCTTTCGCCAGAATTCGACGAATGCCGTCAACAAAGCTGTGCAGGTCGTCAACGTTGGCCACGAGATTATTGGAGGTGACAATCGTGGCAGGGCCATGTTCGGATTTGATTGTATCGGCGAGGTCAGGCCCAAAAAAGGCAGCCAGGGTTGGGATGCCCTTTCGGGTTGCCCGGCGGGCGATCTCGCCGGCTGGATCAATCCCCAGCACCCGGTGTCCGGCTTGTCTGAAAAAAGTCAGCAACGTGCCGTCATTACTGCCAATGTCCAGGACAAAACTCCCTTCGGCCGGCTGTATGCTCGTGAGGGTGTCGCGGGCATACTGCTCAAAATGGCTGCGAAGGCCAAGGGAGGTTTTCGTTTCATAAATATAGTTCAGGTAGATCTCTTCAGGCATGACGACATCAAGCAGTTGCGCGTGGCCACAGTTGGCGCACAGGTACAGGTCTAACGGGTAGCTTGGCAGATTGCGGGCTTGATCGGCATCAGGGAGATAGGAATCGGCAAGCGGAGTGGGCTGTAAGACGAATGCCTTGGTGAGGTATGAACTTCCACAAAGCCGGCAATCCGTACGCTTATAATGTTTGGCCATAAATCATTATCCTTTCTTCACGAATTGAGCGAACTAAGATACGGTTCCTGTCAAACGTCTCGCTAAGCCTTCCTGGGCCTGCAGACCAATCCCACCATCAATAACAATGTCCTGACCGGTAATGTATGAAGATCGACCACTGCATAAAAATGCTACAAGATCAGAAATATCCTGTGAAGTTCCCATTCTTCCAAGAGGTATGATTTCTTTATAGAGTTTTAGTAAATCTTCTTGGGATTCATAAAAAGAACGAGATTCGTCTTTGAGCACAACAGCTGGAGAGACACAGTTGACTCGAATGCCAAAAGGACCAAGTCGAACAGCATAGTAGTGTGCCATATGGACCATGGCAGCTTTGCAAGCATGATAAAAGACGTCCTGCTCGGGAACAACCAGACGTGCCGCCAGGGACCCTACAAAAACTATGGAGCGGTTTTGACCAGGAGTCATGTCCTTGGCGGCCATCTCAACGATCCGTTGCGTGGCGCAGATACTGGTGCGGTATTCACCGTCAGGATCATCCGCCGGACCGCGGTAACGCTGAAAGAAGACCAATGCAGACCAGTCGCCATAGGTCTCAATGGCTGCTTCGAAGGCTTTTTCGAATGCCTCCGGGTCAAGGATATCACAGCTTGCGTAGGTTATTGTATCTGGAAGTGTCCCAACTGCAGCAGCCGGTCTGCGTCCGAAAGCCGAAACCTGGAACCCTTCACGCGCAAGGGTCAGGGCCGCGATTTTGCCGCTGCCCCGGCTGGCGCCAATAACGAGAGCGTGCCTGTTTGGGTTGGGCATGATTTCCGCTCAAGGCGTGAGTTTGTCCAACTCAGCCATGATGTTGTTGGGTGAACAAATCGAAGCCATACGCAAGGGAGCGGACCAATAGGTCCGGATTTTGTTGCTGACAATGCCCTCGTTTTCCATATTGACTCCAAGCAGGAAGGCGGCGGGTTCGTCCCGCGCTTCCCCACTCTCGAGAGCCAGAATGGGGAGTTTGCTCCCGGGCATGAATCTGCCTTGCTTTTCTGGCTGGTCGTCAACGACGGCATCGAGCAACGGCCCAAGTTTCAGGGCATTGATCACGGTGCAACTGCGGCATCCGGCGCCATAAAGGAAGGTCCGAAAGCCTGCCTCGCGCAATGCTGCCAACCGCTCACGCAGGGCCTTGCCATAGGCTGTGACCTTGTCGGGGTAGGCCAGGGCCTCCATCCGGGAAACGGTCTGCTGCGGGATTTGGCTCGTACTGGTCCGTTTCGCAAGGATGGCCAACGTCCCGCCGCTGAAATTGTACTGGCGCTCGGTTTCGGGCGCGAAGCCGTGGCGAGCCAAAATACCAAGCAGGATGTCGCGGGTAAAATAGCTCACGTGTTCCTCCCAGATGGAGGAACAATCACCGCGTTGCAACGCACCCTCAAAGTCAGGAATATCCACAAAGAGTCGCCCGTCGGGCTTGAGCAGTGCCTGGACTGCGTCGAAGAAATCGTCCAGATCGACAATGTGTTCAAGAACTTGCCGGGCGACGACAACGTCAAATATTCCCATACGCCCATTTTGAGACAACGCCTCACAGGCCTCGCTGAGCATACCCCGTGTGACAGACAATCCTTTGGCTTCAGCGGCGGCGGCGGCCAGTGGGTTCGGCTCGATGCCCTCTACGTGCCCGACCCCTCGTTCACGCAGAAGATCCAAGAAAAAACCATCGTTGCAGCCGATCTCCAGCACGCTCCCCGCCGGGCTCGCGGATGCCGCAACCAGGTCGGCTTCTTCCAAGGCATGGGGCTGCGGTTTCCAGGTGCTGAAACAATAGTTGTAGTCTTTATAGAGCAACTCGGGGTTGATGGGATCGACGATTTGTATGAGACCGCAAAATTCGCATCGATGCAGTCGTAAAGGATGCACAAGAGGATCGGGGTCAGTCCCATGCGCCAGGAAGTTGTGGGCCACCGGCTGCGGACCAAAATCAATCAGTTCGGAAAGCGATGCGGTGTGGCAGGAACGACACGACAGCGTCAGCATGTCACCTGACCTCCTTCAAGGATGCGAGAAACGCACGGAACGTGTTGATCGCCTCGCTGGAATCAGGAGGCGGTGCGAAAGGGGCGAATGCAGAGGACTCAGGGAGGAAGGGCCCCTGGGTGACCTCGTGGAAGACAAATGCTTCACTGAGAAAATGCAGGCAGTGATAGGTGTTTTCAGGAATGCGGCAATAAAAGGGCAATCCTGATGCGTAGTTTCCAACTTCCTGGACGACATCTGGATTCCCGGCCGTGTCGAAAAGAACGAGCAAGGCCCGGCCTTCAATGACCAGAAAGGATTCTTCTCTCCCTATGTGCTTGTGCGGCGGAACAAAGACGTGCGCCAAGTGCACAATGCACATCTCATGCACAGGGTCGTCAAGCTCCCGATGCAGGCACAGCCGTAATTTGCCGCTGTCGTTGCGGGCCGCACCGTCCTTCAGATCGCGGATGTCGGATTGGGTCATGAAGCGTACGGGTTCCGCAGCCGTGCGGACCTCGGCGCTGGTTTCGATATGGCGCATGTTCACAGCCCAATGTCCGGTTCGTTTCGAAGAAAGGAGACATATTGCTGCCCGCGTCCGAAAAGGGCGCAAAACTCATCGAGTTGTTCGGGCGCGGTTCCAGCAGCCATGGACCGTATGCCGCCAGCGTAGTCGCGAAGCGCCGTGGCCGTTTGCGGGGAAAAGTTTGCCGTGAAGGCGGCTATGGCCTCCACGTGCTTGGCGACATCCAGCAGGATTGGCGGATGTAGGGCAGATTGATGCGCCAGGCAGAGCGCGAAAATCGCGTCGCAATGCTTTTTGAGGACAGCATTGTCCCCTGGATTTCGAGGTTCCCAGACGTACCGATGATCCAGCAGGTTGTGCAGATTGCTGGCGTAACAATCCCGGGCTCTGGCGTTGAAGTCGCGGGCTTCTCCGAACAAGGATTTGTACCATCGCCAATCCGTCATAAAATCGGGCGAGCTTCCGTGGAAGGTGAAGCTGTCCGCGAGTGCGTCTATGGCTTCGGCCAGCGAGTAGAGCTTCCCGACAAAGGGCTGCAGTATGTTGTCGAGAATCCAATCCGGGTAGGGACGACTCATGGCCGGCAGTGTATCCAAATGCGGTTTGAACACAGGGAGGAGCATCTCCACCTGGCTGGCGAGCGATTCGCTGCTTCCGGCCAAGAGAGCTTGCCCATATATTCTTCGGAGCAGATCGGCCAAATAGGAGATGCTGTCAGCCGCCGTCATGACGAACACCCCGCCGGGCGTCGTATGGGCTGCAACTTTGCGGGTCATCGCCGCAGGATCGTTTTGCAGGGGGATGACGCCTTCGCACAGGACAAAATCGAAGGTTTCGCTGGAGGCGAACGCTTCGATGAGCGATTCAACAATGCGGGGACAACAGGCCGGCGCATGCCTCGCGAGATTGACGCGAACCTGTTCCAGGCCGGTCGGATTGCCATCCACAAGTACATAGGTCGTCGGCCCAAGCCGAGCGAGATGCACGGCGTTATGGCCGCCTCCGGGACCGAATTCGATCACCGATTTTCCGCGGACATACGAAGGAGGGATGCCAAGCAGACGGAGGAGCGAGGATCGCCGCTGCATATGCTTGGCAATATCCGATATGTCCTGAGAAACAGGTGAGATCTTGTTGGCCGCGTAGTAGTCAATAAACGCCCTGGCGACAGGCATGTCGTCGCTCCTTGGTATTTCTTGTCCTTAACAGAACTCAGACAAAGGGAAGATGTTGGGGAGATGCGTCAAGATAGTCGTGCAGCATCTTGTTTTTCCCGTTGGCAACACAATGATGGTTGCAGTCACGAGCTGGATTGACCTTGAAAAAAGTGGACTTTTCGGAGGACCAGAATGCTTTGAACCGTTCTTCGCGCAATGACCCGAGGATGCCCGTATCAAGGTTGTAGGCTTTGTCCTGGCAAGTATAGACGTTACAGTCGGCGCCAATAACGCAGAGCATTTGCAGGAAGGGACACCACGTATACTCTTTTTGGAATTTGTCCTCGAGCTCGTGGTAGGAGTCAAACACTTCGAAAGCCGCATCGCTGAGATCCTGTTTGGCCTGCCGGGACTGCTCCTTGGCTATGTCGAAAAACGGTTTGTGATAGGCCTTGTTGACGGCGCCGTCATTGCTCACGATGCAAGGTGATATCTTGACGCTATCGACGCCAATGTCTTTTAAACGACGCACCTGGGCAAAAATTCTGTCGTGGTTTTCCTCGTCGACGATGAGGCTGACGCCCAGGAGGCAACCGCCGCCCAGACGCTTGAACGCCGCCATATTGGCCATGATCCTGGTGTATTCGCCGGAGGGAACGCCACGATAGCGGGTGTAGCTCTCGTCGTCCCAGCCATCCATGGAGACGCGAAGCCAGGTGCCATGGGCCGCGAAAAGTGCCGCAACGGCATCCTTGAGGAGAGCCCCGTTGGTGAGTGCGGCAAAACGAACGGATGACTGCGCCAAGGTACGGACGCTTTCGACGATATGCGGGTAACTGAGAGGTTCGCCGCCTCCGCTGAAGGTCACGGCCTGGACGCCCATGGAGATGATGTCTTCCAGGATCTCAGCCATTTTGTCGCGGGGGATCATGTCGCCGATTCGCATGTCCTGGCCAAGCTGCAACCCTTGCGCGCGATAAGCGCAATAGCGGCAGTTATGATTGCACCGGTTGGTCGGCTTGAGGCGAATGTGCACAGGCGGCAGAATAGCGCCACTCTGTTGCGGCAAGGAATCTATCTTGTTCTTGTAATGAAATATCTTGAACGGTGTGTAAAGAAGAGGCATATTATACCGCCTTGCAGTTGAAAACGCAGCGAGCTTGTTTGTTTTGTATCCTGGACATTGTCAACCCACTGAACTGGCGTGTAGCGTCCTGTTCGGTAGTTTTTATGAATCTGTGGTCAGTGTTTGTCGGTTGCGCGTGTGTTGTTACTGTTTCGGATGTTGTGTTTTGCGCAAAATCGTGCATCTCGCATTGATACATCGGGGCGCACGACGCCACTAAAAACGACTAGAATGTTATGAACTCATAGTCGCCACTATACCCAAATTCGGAGAAAAGCCAGCGCCAGGAATCGAAGCTCAAAAATGTTTCGGCAGTGAGCGCCCAACACTGGAGGGCAAACAGTTCCGTTTCGTTTCGATAACTTTCGATGCAGACATAATGCTGCCTGCCAATGCGCTCGATTTCCTGTAAGGCCGGCTTGAGGTCCTGGAGCGGTAAGTTATGCAGCGTTGCGATGGAAAAAACAAGATCGAACGTTTGATCTGCGAAGGGCATGGCGTCTTGCGCGCGATGCAGCGACAACCTGTCCTTGATTTCGGGCTTGGCGTTTTCTATGGCGTAGCGCGAAATATCGCACCCAGCCACCTGCGCTTTCGGCAGCAATTGGGATAACTCATAGAGAAGATAGCCCTTGCCGCAACCGACTTCGAAGATGCGGGCATCTTGAGGCAAGTTATAGGTCTGGATCAAATCCCTGGCCACGACATTCCAACGGCCGTCATAGTGATAGCCGCCGTAGCCGAAACGTCTGTCGCCGTCCCAAAACTCCCGGTCGTAGCATTTGGCGATCTTCATGCAGCCGATCTTGTCGTCCTGCATCCGTCCGAGGAAATCTCGCTGCGTTTGCTTGTGCAGCTTGTTGTAAATAAAGAGTTCCCGGTTCATAGGGGACATCCCAGCAGATCTTGGACGGTCCTTGCAACGTCTTGGGCGGTGAGCCCATACGCGGCCATAAGCGAGGCCTGAGAGCCGTAATCGTCAGGAAAACGGTCGGGAATGCCTAGCCGGCGGAAACGTTTGCCGGAAAAACCCGCCTCCGCGAAGACTTCGGCTGCGGCGCTTCCCAGCCCGCCGATAACCGAGTGCTCCTCAATGGTCAGCACCGCCCGCACCGGGGAGCAATGATCCAGGAATGCCCCGGTGTCGAAGGGTTTGACCGTGGGCATGTGCAAGAGGGCCGTGGAAATCCCCGCAGCGGCGAGCAGCCCGCACGCTTCCTTGGCCAGACCGAGGGTGATGCCTGTGGTCACCAGGAGCGCCTCGCCCCGTTCACTATAGGAGATGGCTTTCCCTATGGCAAAGGCACGGGCGGCGTCCGTAACGATGGGGTCAAAGCCCTTGGCCAAGCGAATGTACATTGGCCCGGGGTAGTCCACGGTAAGCGGCATCAGCCGACGCATTTCCTCGGCATCGGCCACGGCGACAACGCACATGCCCGGCAAGGCGCGCATAAGCGCCAGATCTTCGATGGCCTCGTGGGTGGGACCCAACGGCGCATACACCACCCCCCCCCATTGCCGATGAGGCGCACCCGGGCGTTGTGCAGGCAGACGTCGATGGCAATTTGCTCGTAGGCCCGTCTAGTGAGGAAGGAGGCAATGGTATTGACATAGGGGATCTTCCCGCTGAGAGCCATGCCAGCGGCCATGCCGACGACATTGGCTTCGCTTATGCCTTCCATGAAGAAACGCTCGGGCATGGCTTGGTGAAATTCGTCCAGGGTGCCAACGCCCAGATCTGAGCCGATGAAAACGATCTCGGAGCGCTCTTTGGCCAGCCGGCAGACTTCCTGCAAACAGAGTTTACGCATGGGCATTCTCCAACTCGCACACGAGGCGCTGGACCTCTTCTTCCGTGACATTACTCTTATGATGCCATTTGAGGTTGTGCTCCATGCACGGGAGTCCGCAGCCCTTCACTGTATGGCAGATGACCACGCTCGGTTTGCCCGGGGTCAGGGGAAGCGCCAGAAAGGCCTCTTGGAGCGCCTGGATGTCGTGCCCGTCAACTTCCTGCACGGCGAAGCCGAACGCCTCCCATTTCGCGGCATAGGGCTCCAGCGGCAGAACCTGCTGTGTCGGGCCGTAAGACTGTAGCTTATTGTAATCTATAATGATAGTAAAATTGTCGAGACGATGCTTGGCAGCGCAGAGGGCAGCTTCCCAGACAGAGCCTTCATTCGATTCCCCATCGCCTATCAGCACGAAGCTCCGGGCGCCGGTCCCATCAAGTCTGGCGCAGAGGGCAAACCCCACGCCAATGGATGGACCATGCCCCAGGCTGCCGGTCGAGGCCTCCACGCCGGGAATCTTGCATGCCTCGGGATGTCCGCCCAGGATGCCGCCGGGCTGGCAGAAGCGAGTGAGTTCCTCCTGAGGAATATACCCTTTATCGGCCAAAATGGCATATAAAGCGAGGCAGCCATGCCCTTTGCTCAGGATGAAGCGGTCACGGTTCGGCCAGGTGGGCCAAGCCGGATTGAACTGTAAAACGTGGTCGTAAAGGACGCGCAGGATTTCCACCAAGGAAAATGCCGAGGCAGGATGGCCTCTTTTGGCACAACCAAGGGTCTGGAGGATGATTTTGCGCAGCATGAGAGAACGTGTATCAAGTCTGCGCATCGTCTTGCATTCCGTTGTCAAGGTCATAGGGAAAGCTCCGATGATGATCCATAAGAAGAGTGAGCATGGCTCGCGCCTTGCCAAGTTGAGCCATGCGGACGGATGTGATTTCCAGATTCGTGGTTGTCGCCAGACGCCGACGGGCAAGACCGGCCGGGCTGAATTCGTTGAGCAGAATCATGCACCATTTCAGACCAGCGAGCAGGTAGATCGCCGGGAAGCGCCGCCGGAAGTCCCGGGTTCCGAAGGAACGCAGCATACTGGAAAAGAAGCGCTGCTTGGCCGATGCATCGATTTGCATTCCTGGATGCAGCAAAAAATCGGCAACAAGTTTGGCTGGATCATCCAGGCCAAAATATTCAAAGTCCACAAAGATGATTTCCCCGTTCGCATGGCGAATGGCATTGTGAAAGCCGAAATCGGAAGGGCTGAGCGTCAACTCCGCGTGCGGGAGCACGGTTGGCGTTCCCGCAGCTTCCATGGCGCCAAGGGCGGTGCGGCGGATGGTCCTGAAGGCGGGGACAAAATGATCGATCAGAAACGCCCGGAGCTCTGCCGCACATGGTTCATGCGTTTTGAAGGATTCCACGATTGACAGGCGGGCACTGATCTGGCGGTCGAGGCAACGGCTGGACAAGCTGGCATCCGAAGCTGGCCTTGTCCATTCGCCGGGATGGGCGTGGTGGAGCCTTCGCAGCTTGGCGGCGAAATCGGAAAACGCATCCAGATGGGCCATGGCGTCATCAGCCGCGAGTTGGCTGCCCGGAACAAATTCGTAGAGGGCGAGTCGTTGCTTGCGGTCCAAGTCCAGCGGGCGCGGCACCATGTGCAGTCCATGACGTCGCAGAAAGGTAAAGCCATCAAACTCGGTGCCTATTCTGTCGCGCGGATCATCGGCTAGACTGGGATACCATTTGGCGACAAGCGTCGCCCCACTGACGAGGACGACCTTGCAGGATCGACTGTTTTTCCCACCGCTTAGTCGGGTAATCGAGGCCACAGGTTCGCCAACGAGCGGTTCAAGGTCAGGAAAGTGCATGGCGCGTTGCCCCGGTTCCGAAGAGAAGGCTGCGGATTTCATCCCAGGACTGGGTAAGCTGCGTCCCCGGGAGGAGGCCGGTGCTGGCCGGTGAAAAAAAAATGCGCTGTGTGAGCCGGGGAAAGCCGTCGTCAAGGAGTACTTCCGGCAAGTCGTCCACAAAATGCGTGCAGCCGAGGTCGTGGATGCGTCGGAGTTTGGCGGCCCGTGTTGGTTCGAAGTAGACTTGGGCGGGGTTGATCCGACCGTGGGCAAACAGACCGTGGCGCTCCATGAAGCCAAGCGCACAGCCGTGCAGATCGACGCCCCTCGGATCTGCGGCAGCATAGCGGGTTTTGTGGCTGACCACAAAAACGGGGGCGTCTGCTGCGGTGCAGGCATCCAAGAATGCGACGAGGCCTGGGAAGAGCCGGGCTTCGTGGATGCCGCTGCCGTAGGCAACGGCCTGTAAGGCCTGCCAAGTCTTCTCCCCGCCGCTTAAAGCGCGTACAGCATCACGCACGGTAGCCTTGTCGACCGGAAGGGATGCATCGATCAAACCCTTTCTCACAGCCAGAGCATGGAACAGCGCATCGTAGGATACGATCGTGTTGTCAAAATCAAGACCAACTTTGCGTTCCACTGGAGATGCCATATCGTATCTCAGATAAAATTCACATGGGGACCCGGATGCGTCAGCTCCCAAAGATAGGTATTGACCGCATCCATACGACAGTTCACGCGGCACTGAGTGGGGTCGAGGGACTCACGGCACCAATCCAGAGAAGCCTGGCGACGTTCGCCCTTCCATATCTCCGCGAATGTTTGCTCATGGATGTTGCCATACAGGAAGCGTTCGTTGCCCATATGCATGCTGCATCCCCAGATGTTCCCCCCTGCGTCGAGATAGGACCAAAATGGCAGTGAAAGGCAACGCGCATAATCATGGCGCTTGTCATCCCATTTGTGCATGGCGCTCAGACGGAAAACAACCTGAAACGAATCATTGCTCAGGCCGTCGAGCTCCTGGGCGAGTGCCTCATATCCAGCATAGGCCACGTCGGCATAACGGGTTGTCTTGCTGAGCGGGTGCTGGGAATAAGGCTTTACAACAATGTAATTGAGTCCAATATCGCGGCAACGCTTGGCCAGGCTGCTGATTTCGTTTGCGTTGTCAGGAAGGAGTAAAGCCTGCAATCCCAAGGTGCAGCCCGAGCCCTGTCGTTCGCGGATGGCCACGGCTTGTTCCAAGTTGTCAAAGACACGTTTGAAGTCAGCGGCGTTGGTACCATGCACGCGGGCGTAGGTTTCGGGTTCGCCGGCATTGCAACTGACCTTGATCCAGGAACAGGCGGGAAGTATCTGCTCACTGATTTCCGGCCTCATGAGCACGGCGTTGGTCGTGATAGCCACATCAATACCGGCCTGCTTGGCGTCAAGAACAATGCCGCTTAGGGCCTTGTGCA
The DNA here is from genome assembly GCF_000801335.2 of Desulfovibrio sp. TomC. Lineage (NCBI taxonomy): Bacteria > Pseudomonadati > Thermodesulfobacteriota > Desulfovibrionia > Desulfovibrionales > Desulfovibrionaceae > Desulfovibrio > Desulfovibrio sp. TomC. The sequence continues at coordinate 10,305 of NZ_JSEH01000036.1, read as the reverse complement.
TGAATGGTTCGCCTTCGCCGGCGAGCATAATGCTTTTGAGTCCCAGGCGGGCCATTTCTGCAAACCGTTCGCGCAGCAGTTCCCGCGGCAGGAAGCGGGGCTTATAGCCCATGAAATCCAGACCGCAAAAGATGCAGCGGTGGTTGCAAGCGCCCGCAGGACTGATCTCCATGTACAGGGGAATGATCAGGTCGTCCTGGAGCCATTGGTGCACACGGTCGACGTGAAAGAGAAGCTTGTGCGAATCAATGCGATATTTGTCCATGAGTTCTACTACGGCGTTACGTGTTCGTGGTAAGTGCCATGAGGTCCATCCAGTAGTGCAGGATGGCTGCATGGCTGGTCTCGGCCAAGCCGTAGGTACGGGCTGGTAACCAGTAGTTCAAGTCGCCCATGGTACGAATGCTGTTGCCGGAATCCATGGCTGAAAGCGTGACAATGAAAGCCCCTGCGTCTCGCGCCACGTTGACGGCCCGGACAACATTGGGCGAATTGCCAGAACTACTGATGGCTACAAGCATGTCTTCGGGATTAATGCAGCGCCGTAAGGGCTCGGCAAAAACTTCCGCAAAGGAGATGTCGTTGGCAACAGCCGTAAGAAGGGACATGTCCGTAAAGACTTGCGTGTGGACATGAGCATTTTTGGCCAGGTCGGCGGACATATGGCTCGCCATGGAAGCGCTGGCACCGTTGCCGATGAGATAAACGGTCTTGCGGTTTGAACGGGCACGAACGGTTTGGTTCGCCCAATCCTTAAACGATTTGTCTGCGACGAGGGCCTGTCCAGCCAGATCCGTGGCACAAAGATTTTCCAGCAGCTGTGTGATGACGGCAGTGTTTTCCAGCCATGTGGGCCCGACGTTGCGATTCTTGTCAGAATGTTGAATCTCGGAGTGCGGTCCAGAGCTGGGGGATAGTTTCGGCATGGCTTCCTCGCACATAGTAGCTGTGACCTTTCCCAGTAACAGTACGCACCAGCATGGTTTTCCAGGGGCGGAAATAGTACAAAGGGGAGTCCTTGGTCGGCACCATGCCAAGTGCTTGCGGAAGTGGATGCAAGTCGCAGACCAAAGTTGTGAATTCTTCCACGCGCCGGTCAACGTGACGGGAGACATTGCGCACCATGGCCAATCCCTTGAGAAAAATTTCCGGAGCCATGACTTGGCTGCCGAAGTTCATAATCACACCATGGGATAATTTTTGCAAGCACTCGGTAAAAATGAGGAAGTCCCGATAACTCATTTCCCCCGAGGCAGCGGCGTCAAAGTTCGGGTGCTCGTGGATGATGTCGTGGCCCATGCCGACATGCACTGTCACGGGTATTCCCAGGCGGTAGGCCTCGGCAAAAATGCTTATGTCCTTATGCGGATAATCGCCTTCGAGGATTTCGCGGCCTACTGCCTCGCCAAAGCCTAGCCCTGCCACACGTGAGGAAGTGATAATGTCGTTTAACCTGCCGGTTTCCCGCCAGAGCCCGAAGCGCCCGTCCTGGATATAGCGGGCCACACTCTCGGTCGTGGCCCCGATCATCGCCAGTTCATAATCGTGAATGGCGCTGGCGCCGTTGGTGGCGAGGCAGGTCAGGTAGCCACGGCGCATGATGTCAATAATATAACGCTGGACGCCACTCCGGATGACATGCGCCCCGAACATCATGATGCCGGCTGCCTTGGAACGGGCTCGGACCAAATCATTGGCAACTTGGCGCAGGTCCGGGGAAATGCTGTCTGCCGCAACGATGTCCCTGACGACAGAAAGATCAAGATCATGCTGCCGCATTGCCAACGGCTCAAGGACGAGGGAGGTCCGATCGAATTGTTTATAATGTGAAGCCATAGTGTATCACTTCAGCAGAGATTTCAGGTAATTTAAAACCGCGATTGGCCCAATGGAGGTCTGGTTGCCAATATAGCTGACAGCCAAACTGCCGACGGTATTGCCAATGAAACCGATAGCTTCCGGTTTGGCGCCAACCCGCGATGCCATGGCCGCAACTGAGAGAAAGGCATCACCCGCCCCGACACGGTCGACTACATTTGATACAAAGGACGGGACTTTGGCGAATGCCCCGCCATCGGCGAGCACAGCGCACCCCTGACGCCCCATGGTTGTCACGAAGTTTTTGGAACCCATGCGCGTGGCATGGTGCTCCATCATGGGGCGAAGGTTTCCTACGGTATCGCGCATATCGAGGCGGATTTCATGCTCGGCAAGACTCACAAAATCGGCATGTGAATACTTACTGATGGTATGAAAGCCTCTGTTTCCCGCATTTGCCTGTGTATTAATCGCTAAATAGGGAGCATGTTCACAAATAGTAGAGATCATACTTCGGCTAATGGCCCCATGGCCGAAGTCTGCCACGAGAACAAGATCATAATTAGGCATGATGCTTTTAAGTTTACGGCAAAGAAGAGCGTCAAAATCGCTTGGTAGTGGGGTCTCGTCCAGTTCGTAGACCTCGATGAGCTTTGTGAAACTGTAGCCTTCGACAATGCGTCGTTTGACGGTTGTCGTGCTGTTGTACTTGGTAAGATATTCTGCTTGAATTTTTGGATTAATGTTTGCGGCTATGAAGTCTTCGTAGCGTGGTTGATCGCCAAGAATAGTGATCATGCAGACTTCTTGGGCAAAGTTGGCAACGTGATTGGCCACGGCGAGGACTCCGCCGGCGAAGGTGTCTTTGGACTGCGCCTTAACTGCCAAAATTGGGTCTTTGGACGATTTGCCGATGACCGAGCAATATTGATACTCGTCAATTATGGTGTCTCCCAGTACAAGCACCTTGAGTTTCCCCATTGCATCGAGCATGGCAGTGAAGTAATCAAGATCATAGTGTTCACGAAATATTTTCAGATATTCCTGTAAATCTTGAGAAAGATTTGATAAATACCGGTTTATAAGATTTGTAGAACTAAATACAATATCACCGGCAAAAGCAATTTGTGCACCAATTTCTTCAACAACAGCGGCTTCCCTGCTTATCTTTCCTGTCGGGTCTTCGAGATTCTCAAACTCCCGCCCCTTCACGTAAACATCTGGCCTGATGGAGCGCAATGTTTCTTCGGCAGTGGCCCATTCGTTGATGGCAGCGTAATCCACTACATCCAAGGCGGCTAAAGCCTCAACGCGCAATTTTTCGTCAAAAGCAGGACGATTTGGTCCCTTGTCGACAAAGCGGTCAGGCGTACAGGTGACAACTAAAATGTCGCCATGAGACTTGGCCTCGCGAAGGTAGCGGATATGTCCAATATGCAAGAGGTCAAAGACCCCGTGACAGAGCACAATCCGTTTGTTTTTTGATTTCAAGGTGCATATTATGTCTGCCAGATCTTTTATCAAAAGAATTTTTGATTCAATCATAATGTGGACCTGCTGGCGAAACCATGGTTGCATGGTTTAAGTTAAAGGTTATCAAAAAAATATACTGTGCAGTGCTAATGATACACAGGTGTTAAAAAAGCGACAAGTTAGAGCAGCGACATGTGCATTTGCGCAAATTTAAAAACAGTTTTTTCTGTGCCTTTAAACGAATATTTGTGTAAAAATCTATCGTTGACATGGAGCCATTTGTCTTGAATCGAATTATATCCGAGAGGCACTGTAAAATTGCCGTCAATCCTATCGAACATTTCGTCAACAGCGTCACAAATGTCACTGGAAGTGTTAAATACTGGAATTATCCCGAGCTGGTCAAGGAGAGCGGGGTTTAGCGTATTTGTAAAAGGAGTTTCTAATAAACTGTCAACTGTTAATAATTGTCCTGATTTATTTTTATATAGTATCGGAACTCTTAAGCCTTGAGAATACCAATGCGTCCTAAAAAGAAATGCATTTGTATAGATGGTTGGGACATTAAAACAGGGGGGGACAGCGAGTGGACCCGAACTCGTTCCGATGAAAAATTTAGAAGCGCCACATATGTACATGTCGAGAAAAGGAGTTCTTGCAGCATTGTGAGCTAGGTCAACTACATTTTTCATAGTTGGCAACGGCGGCATATTTTTGTTTCCTATTCTTACGACATATCCTCCCCGTTTAACAATGTTTGAAATAGCCTTATAATATGTAGTAATGTCAGCGTTGCACAAATTACGACTTGAGTGTAAATCTTCGCGAACATGCATCCCGACAAACCAAGCGTCTTTCGGGATTCCAAGTCGACTTAATTCTGATTTGCCTTGTTGTTGTTCTTCTTCAGAAAGATTTAAAACAGGGCTGGAAAATTTCTGTTGCCATTTTTGTTCTGCCAAAAGGGCAGCTTCAAAGAGCCCAACAATGCGTCCATCTGACAGAGGAATGACGCTTAAGGGGAGTTTAGCATGTGCAAATGCCGAGTTGTTTAATTCAGATGGTGGGATTTCAATATAGGGGAACAAAAGGGAAAATTTATCAAGTAATGCTTTATTGGCTGCCTGTTGAGGTTTGTTAATGCAAATTTTGAATCTTGTTCCAATGCCACTGTGTTGCAATTTGTAAATAGCTTCTAAGATACCAATGTGCCCGATGACATCTGTGTAGTCACTGGAGACAATTCGTAAAGGAGTGTTTGAAAGTGAAGAGGAGCTCAGACGTTTGTCATTGTCAATCTGAGCCTCCTTTCTTATGTCAAGCGCAATATCCATAAAGCCAATTTCGCCTAAGTAACTAGAAAATATCAAAGCAATATCTAAAGGTAAGTCATGATTCTTGTGAAATGACCAGTATATTAAAGATGCGCATTCAAGGATCTTTTTGTCATCGATGAGGATTTTTGCAATTTTTGATGCATCGTAAATATTGAGGTGGACATTTTGGAAAGCGGGAAGAATGCGACAATCTATTGTGTTGAGTGCTTGTGCAATTTTCTCAATATTAATTGTTGAGACTGCTGTGGTTTTATTGAAAGAAGAGGTTGTCATAAGCATCCTTGCGCGTCGCAGCTATGTATTTATAAACTTTATATTTTAATGATAAGATGGTTGACAGCGTTATTCAATATGAACAGTATTAAATATAATTACAAATAATATTTGTAAAAAAGGTCAGATCGTATTGCCATGCATAGAAGGTTTATCTTGAAGATTTTTGAATTTAAAGTGAGGGAGGTCCCTTGTTGTAAATGTGTGCATGTTGAGCCCATGCAGCTTTGCTTTGGCAGGCTGCTGTTCATGGTGGTGACTTCGTTTGTATAGTGTGCAAAAAAGAGTTACGACTTTAAGTTGTCGGATTTTATGTGGTTGTGAGTTTGTTGCACAGAATATAGCAAATTCAGTACGATTTGTTAAGTCCTTTGTGCTCTAAGTTATAAGGAAATATTCTTAGGTGGGTCATCTTAGCCACTTTTTCGTATTTTTACTGAAGTGGATTGCACGTACAGGAGTAATGCTATGTGCTAAAAGAGAAGTAAACGCCATTTTAACACTTTTCTGCTGTAAAATTGTGCAGTATGTCATTTTTTGATAGTATATAAATGAGCGCACGAAGAGTTAGTCACTGTTATATCTAAGTTGTTTCAGTCTTTGTGTTTACTTCTGCTGTTCGCTAACTCTTGTTCGTAGTCGGCTAAAAGATAATGTGAAACAATACGATCTGGTCTTGCATATTGTCTGTAGCTGTTTCTCGATTTAATTTTTTCTTTTAATATATCACAACTGTAATAAGAAGCCATCATTGCAATTTGAGCATAGCGATCTTGAAGTTCCTCCACTAGGGGAGAAGGAATCCATTCTCCGTTCATGATGGATAGCTTTTCTTTAACTGCTAGTAAAATTTCATCAGGAGAGTTACATTCAACATAAATGCCAAGGTCATCAAATGAAAGCTTAGTGTATAACTTGTGATGCCTAGCCTCTTTTATTGTTACACGTCGTCCATCTTTATAGTAATACTTTTTCGGTAAAAAAAGGGCACCAGTTTCATAGGCATTCTGTGGCACAACAGGTCCTATCCAGTCGGTATAAAGTAGATTACGATGGAAAATTCTTGATAAAACATCTGGACCAGATCCAGTGCTTATGCATAAGTCGCAATTGCAGAAGAGCCATATATCTAAAAATTCAGAATCATAGTTGCTGGCGTAATCAATAATGCGATCGGAACTCCATGAAAGCGGCGTTTGGACTTTTTTCCCGGTCCTAATTATATAATATCCTAGCTCTACGAGGTATTCAGCTGCCAGTTTGTAATTGTCTTGAGATGTAAATCGGTAACGCGTGTGTATGGGTTTGTACATTTTTCGGATATCTGCTTCATATGCTTCATCCCGTAGGTGTAGGCAAATAAATTTGGCGCCTCGTGGAACTCCAATAGCTTCTAATTCACGACTGGCCTGAAGTCGTTCTTTTAGAGAAAAAGAAAATGGAGGGATTGATCTGTTTAATTGGCCAAAGGGATCAGTATATAACTCCGGGTGTTTTATAGATAGTTCAGGGATTTCCATGTAGCTTGGTAGATTGTATTTTAAAAATTGAGGGGCAATTGGATGGAAGTCAAACACTGTAGTCAATTTTTCTACAAGATAAGAGTTAGACATGAAGATGTCATAGTCAATCCCGACGTAATCTAGTGATTCACCTGTCAGACCTAAAGATTTATAGGCAAGATATATTGAGGAATTCAAGGCGAGGTGACCAATGGCTTCTGTCGGCAAACGTCCAAATCTGATCGGTGCAATAGTATGAATGGAATCGGCTATGCCAATACCTTCATTAATTTTATCGGAGGATAAGACCCCCTTTTGCTCATCCATTTGAGTATTTATCCAATTTGAAAAGAAATTCCAAAGAAAAATGCGAGCCTTCTCTTTATCCCAAGCTCTTTTCGCCAAGCAGTGGGGACATATCCATCTAATTGTTCGAGAGTCTGTTGAAATAAATCCACTATCCAAAGAGTATATTGATGTGTTACTGCATGATGAGCATGTATCATTCCAGACAGCTTTGTATGAATTATCTAATAAGAATGGATTAGCTTCTGCCGGAGATGCCTCACATGTTTCGATACTACCGGTTGTCATCCAGTTTGCAAACCACTTCATTGGCCATTCGTCTGGAATAGTGCAAAAGCAATCATTGACGTCGCTGGGCTTGTTAATGATTCCAAGGTGCACTTTTAGTGCTAGGTAAAGGCAAACATCATGGTCGTTAAGTGACGGCAGGATTTTTCGATCATCGATTTTTTTGGATAGTAACTCGATGCTACTTTCTTTTAGTCCAAGCGCAAGCAAATAGGTTGCAATTTCAAGGACGTCTGGTACGGATTGTGCTAATGGTACGGCATTTTGTATTAGAGTTATTTGGTTTTTAATGGGAAGTATGCCTATGATTTTTTTTATTTTACTTAGTTTCATGATGTCTCCTTGACACTTTCGCATTAAAATTTCATAGTTTAAAAACATGTGTAAAATATATGTATCAATTAATGACATATTTATGAGTATTTTTAGTTTTTATCTTCTATAATGCAATGATTGCCGCCGACAAATAGATCTATGCAAAATGGGTTGCCCCGATCTTTTTATACCGAACCGCCTATATCCGGCACCAGTTAAACCAAAAATGGCAGGCTTCTACGCCCCACGGGCATGGTTTATAAGAAGTTTCTTCCACATTCTCCCATTGTTCTTCGCCGCGAGAGCGCACATGTCCTTCCCATTCGTCATACTCAGCCAAAACACACTTCCAAGGTTTCAGAAAAAGTCCGACTGCTCGCCTTCTCTGAAATTTCGATGAATTGCTCCCGGACTGCCAAAAACTGCTTTGGGCGACGCCTTCAATTGAATGCTGGTTCCAACACAGACACGATGGCAAAAAAGACAATACGCGCCTCAATCTATTTTCTGCCTCTTCCAACCTTGCGTCGATGTTACTTATCACCGTCTTTCGTTGGCCTGGGGTTCAAAGGCTCAACGATCTTCCAGAATGCATTTAAAACTCCTCCTGATTTTGTGCGCCGATGCTTGTCACCATTGCAGAAGATATAGTAAATTAAATTTAAGTGAAATTATATTCATAAATAAGCGCTAAAAGGCTATAGATTTTTGACGTTGTGCCTTTAAGATTGTGCGACGTTTCATGAGGAAAACAATTTTCATGCAGCTGCAAGATTGCATATTTTACACGTAACTTATGAGTATTCGTTATTTCTGGATTCTTATAGAATCGAAAATAAGTTATTGGATGCATTAAACTGTCACAACGATGTCCTTGTGTGTTATATTTGATTGTTAACGCGTCAATATGGTGCATATTAAATTTATTTTGTATCGATACTTCTTGCGTTTGTTGTTGATAGAACTGCTGAATGTAAAACAGACTTGACTGGGTGAGCAGTTATCCTCTGAGATAATTGGCGATATTGTTAGGCCAATATTTATCGTGAGTGGGGTGCTGTCATGAATTGATGTCTTCTCTTGAGTCGGTTATGCTTATAGTGTACAATGATTGTGCACAACAGTCCTCGCTGCGAGGAATTTGTAGTCGGATCCGCTTGGCTTTTCCTGGATCGCCTGCTTCAATATGTGGGAATACCTTCCAGGGGTAACATTCGAAAAATAAGGAATTTTTATTAGTGATTTTTGGACCAGCCCCAGATTAAACCTCCGGTACAATTCTGTCGAGCGGGGAATCGTTGGGCTTTATTGGAATTGCCGCTCAGGTGGTGACCTGCCGTCCTTCTTCGGGCGAGTCGACTTCTCAAGTTTCGGATGGGCCGAAAAGTCCCGGGCAGGTCATGCCCAAGTTCTTTGCTCTAGAAGTAGGCTATCTTCCACGCAACCCTCTGCGAGGATAGAGCGAGGTGGCCTGTGGGTATTTTTTCGCAGCACCCTGGTCTCGTAGTGAATTGACTGGTCCCAAGAATGTCTGACAGTGATTTTGGGGCGTTGACTGGTCGTAACCATTATGGAATACTTTTTTTTTGGGAAGTGCTTGCGAGTTTCACAATTCCTTGAATAGATGAGAGATACCTCATGAAAATAGTGATTTTAGCCGGCGGTCTTGGCACCAGGATTAGTGAAGAGACGCAGATTAAGCCTAAGCCTATGGTGGAAATTGGCGGCAAACCGATCTTGTGGCATATCATGAAGATATATTCCGCCCATGGATTTAACGAATTTGTCATCTGTTTGGGGTACAAGGGCTACCTGATTAAGGAATATTTCTCGAAATATCATCTCCACATGTCCGACGTCACGTTTGATATGAGCAATAATTCGGTTGAATATCATAAAAATTCCGCCGAGAATTGGAAAGTGACACTGGTCGATACCGGTGACGCCTCCATGACTGGCGGACGGATTAAGCGCATCAGGCCGTATTTGGGTGATGACGATCTTTTTTGCATGACCTACGGCGACGGACTCGCCGATCTGGATATACCCGCTGAGATCCGGGCGCATGAGCAAAGCGGAGCCTTGGCCACCCTGGTCGCGGTGCAACCTCCGGGCCGCTATGGAGCCCTGGCCCTGGACGGGGATCACGTGCTGCGGTTTGCCGAAAAGCCCAAGGGCGACGGCGGATGGATATGTGGCGGGTTTTACGTGCTTTCGCCGAAGGTGCTCGACTACATTGAGGGCGACGCCACCATATGGGAGCGTGAACCTCTGGAGCGGCTGGCCCGTGAAGGGCAGCTTCATGCCTACCGGCATACCGGTTTCTGGAAAGCCATGGACACCTTGCCGGACAAGCAATATCTTGAAAACCTGTGGGATGGGGGATCGCCCCCATGGAAAATCTGGTAGCCGGCACTGGTTGTATGGCAGAGCCGTCCGACAACATCCAACCGTAAGAGGACCTGTTCGGTTATTTTATGAAAACTGCAGTTGCCTATGCCGGCAAACGAGTTCTGGTCACGGGACATAGTGGATTTAAGGGGACGTGGCTCTCGCTGTGGCTGACACGTCTCGGGGCCCAGGTGTTTGGCCTGTCGCTCGATCCTCCGAGCAATCCGGCCATGGCCGAGCTAGTCGGGCTCGATGCCCTTGTGCCCGGAGCGCGTCTGGACATCCGTGATGCTGCGGAACTCGCTCGCCAAGTGGCTGCCTGCAGCCCGCAGGTGGTGTTCCATCTCGCGGCCCAGCCCCTGGTCCGCCCTTCCTACGCGGATCCCTTGGGCACTTTTTCCACCAACACGATGGGCGTGGCCAATCTGCTCAATGCCTGCCGCAACGTGCCGTCGATCCAGGCCGTGGTGATCGTAACCAGCGATAAATGCTACCAGAACAACGAGTGGTGCTGGGGGTATCGCGAGACCGACCCCATGGGCGGGCACGATCCCTACAGCGCGAGCAAGGGGTGCGCCGAACTGGTGACCCAGTCATTTGCG
>NZ_JSEH01000035.1 GCF_000801335.2 Desulfovibrio sp. TomC | reverse complement strand
ATTGCCGTGGGCGCAGGTATCCACGGTTACGTGCCTGAAGGGTTCATGGCCTCCATCATGGGGAAAGACGCATGGTGGTCTGTGCCGGCGGCTGTTGTGATCGGCATCCCTATGTACTCGAATGCAGCGGGCATCGTCCCGGTCGTTGAGGCGCTCCTGGGTAAAGGTGCTGCGCTCGGTACCGTTCTAGCCTTTATGATGGCAGTGATTGCTTTGTCACTGCCTGAAATGATCATCTTGAGAAAAGTACTCAAGCCACGACTTATTATGGTTTTTGCTGGAGTTGTTGGGGTGGGAATTGTTTTTGTGGGATACCTTTTCAATTATCTCTACTAGCGACTTGTAACACGGAATCAATCATTGGAGGAATGTTATGGAAATCAAGGTTCTTGGTCCCGGATGCGCCAAATGCAAAGAAGCAGAAAAAATTGTCTTGGAGGCCGTCAAGGAATCTGGAGTTGACGCCACGGTGGAAAAAATTGCGGATTTTCAGCAGATCGCCAGTTTTGGCGTATTTTCTACTCCGGCAGTCGTCATTGATGGCGAGGTCAAAGTGGTGGGCAAAGTGCCATCCAAAGGGGACGTTCTTTCCTGGCTGAAGTAGGCGGCAGGTCTTCGAAACCCACAGAAGGAGAGGGTCCTCTCTTCTTGGTTGGTTTGGCCATCTGCTGCCTGCGGCTGACGCCCTGGAGCAGCCTGTTCCCGGGACCATCCGGATGCGCACACATTTAAAGATTCGGTCGGGTCGCCGCGTAGGTACGGGAGAAAAGCACCATGCACGATCAAATCAAGGTGTTGTGAGAAATCTCTATGTATAGCGTTCAAGTATGATATATCCATATAATGTGTCTATTATTTAGACACAGAGGCTGTTCAATGTGTATAGTAATTTTTCACATACTATACTACAAAGGAGGATTATTCGACAAGATACTGAAAATGCACGACTAAAATTGTGGCATAATTCCTGCTTGTTATGCAAACTACTTTCAATTGAGGAACGCTATGAAACATGTTGCTATTTTTTTTGCTCTCGTCACCGTGCTGAGCGCTGGGATTTGCTTCGCTGCAGAGCCCGTTCCTGAGGTCCCGGTCAAGGGGATGGTAACCGTTGTCGATCTTGGCGCTAAGACCTGTATCCCCTGCAAAATGATGGTTCCCGTCTTGGATGCCATGGAAAAGCAATACCAGGGCAAAGCATCAGTCGTATTCATTGACGTGCGTGAAAATCCTGCCCAAGCTCCCAAATTTGGGATTAAAACGATACCAACCCAAATCTTCTACGATAAGAACGGAAAAGAGACTTATCGCCACGAGGGTTATTTGGACCAAAAACCATTTGCCGAGATGATTGACAAATTGCTGGCCGATTAAGGTGGTGCCACATGCTTGACCAGCTCTTCTTGGCTATTAATACATGGATGACCGGCAGCCTCATCGTTGCGGCGCTGGGCTGTTTCCTCTGGGGTCTGGTAAGTGTTCTTTTCAGCCCCTGCCATTTGGCTTCCATCCCCTTGATCGTTGGCTATGTCGCCGGACAAGGCAGGATCATCCATGGCCGGGAGGCGGCGCGCTATGCCGTCGCCTTTACCTCCGGCCTGTTTGTGACCATAGCAGCCATCGGGATTCTCTGTACGCTCCTTGGACGAATGCTTGGGGATGTCGGCCCATATTGGACTATCCTCGTCGGAGCCGTGCTGATTTGGGTTTCCCTGGACATGATGGGGGTCGCCAAGTGCTCGGTCTCCGGCGGCATGATGGGTAAGCTCAAGGTCAAGGGCGTTGGCGGAGCGTTTCTCCTTGGCTTGGCCTACGGCGTTCTGTCGGGTTCGTGTACATTCGGTTTTATTGCTCCCATCCTGGCCATCATCACCATTCAGGAAAAGATCCTCACCGGAGTGGTGCTTATTGTGCTGTTCGCAATTGGGCACTGCCTGCCCATCGTGGTGGCCGGCAGTTCAACGGCCCTGGTACAGCGTTGGCTGGAAAATGGGGCCATGCGCCACGGGGGAACTTGGTTCCGAAAAACCGCCGGTGCAATGATCGCGCTTCTTGGAATCTACTTCATTGCCATGCCGTTTCTGTCTGTTTGAGTTTGCCAACTGTTTCGACATGGATTTAAGGAAGGGACATGCATAAAGGTAACGCATTTGTGAGCACGCTTATTTCCATGGTGTTTATCATGGGAATACTTGCTCCAGTGCCTGAGTGCTATGTCACCAGGATCGTTGGCCCGCTCCGGGCAAGTATAGCTCACGCAAATCTTGCCTTGAAAGGTATGCCAGACTCTTCCGGTCCCGCTTCGTGTTGCCCCAAAGTGGAAAAAAACATCGGGGGCAATGACCAGTGTCCCTTGGCTTCGTCGAAATTATGTAAGAAACCCTATGCTCCAGCCTTTGAAACAGCAGAAGTCCCGGGAATCCCGCTCGCGCTTTTGCCTGTTCCTTTCCACAAGCCAATTGCACGCACTATCGTGGTTTTCTATTTTAATATAGATAATCAGCCCGATATGCCTGACCCCATTCCTATCCTGCTTCGCAAACAATCCTTTCTGATTTGATCTCTCGCCTGCCCGGCGATTTGACACGTACTCTCGCAGCCAAGTCAGGGCTTTTGCATTCGTGCTCTATGGCGCATCCCTTGCGTCGAGAGCATAGAATGCAAGAAAATAGCCAGGCTTGTACGGGTCAGCGCAGAGCTTGCGTCCTCTTCATGAATGCGCCAAATGATATATGGTGCACCAATGATTAATATTTATTTCAACATGAAGGAAATGTATTATGTGGATCGTTCGACTTGCATTGAGTCGACCATATACATTCGTCGTCGCTGCGCTTGTGCTCTTGCTTATGGCACCTTTCGTGTTGCTTCGAACCCCGACAGACATCTTCCCGGAAATTAATATTCCTGTGGTGAGTATTGTTTGGGTCTATAATGGTTTGAATGCCCAAGAAGTGGAACAGCGCATCATCTACAACCATGAGCGCATGGTCAGCACTCTGGTCAATGATATCGAGCACATAGAATCGACATCATACAACGGCGCGGGCGTCATCAAGGTATTTCTCCAGCCCGGGGCCTCCGTTTCTGATGCGGTTGCCCAAATCACGGCCAGCGGTCAGAGCGTTCTCCGATTGCTCCCTCCGGGTATTAACCCACCGTTTATTATTAAGTACAACGCCGCCTCGGTTCCGATTCTCCAGTACAGCCTGGCAAGCAATAAGTTGTCAGAGCAGCAGATTCAGGACCTGGCCATGAACCGCATCAAAGTGGGGCTTTCGACCGTGCCAGGCGCTTCCGTGCCGTATCCGTCGGGTGGCAAGGCACGAGTCGTCGCCGTGGACATCGACCTCGCGGCCCTGGAGGCGAAAAATCTTGCTCCGCAGGATGTCGTCAACGCCTTCACTGCCCAAAATTTCATTCTTCCCAGCGGTACGGCAAAAATCGGCGAAACCGAATACACCGTATCCTTGAACACCAATCCGACGGAGATCGCAGCCTTAAACGACCTGCCGGTGAAAACCGTCAACGGTGCGGTGATCCGTGTGGGCGACGTGGCCCAAGTGCATGACGGCTACCAACCGCAACAGAATGTTGTCCGACTGGACGGCGTGCGTGGCGTGCTGCTCACTATTCTCAAGAGTGGCGCGGCATCGACCCTCAAGGTCGTCGATGGCGTGAAAAAAGCTATGCCCTCGATATTGAGTGGTCTCCCGCCCGAGTTGGAAGCCAAGGAATTCGCCGACCAATCGCTCTTTGTTCGTGCTGCTGTCGATGGAGTGGTGAAGGAAGGTTTGATCGCCGCGATACTGACAGCCGTCATGATTCTCCTCTTTCTCGGCTCCTGGCGAAGCACCTTCATCATCGCGCTTTCCATTCCGCTTTCGGTCCTGTGCTCCCTCACTCTGCTCAGTGCGCTTGGGGAAACCATTAATCTCATGACGCTGGGAGGGCTTGCCCTGGCCGTCGGCATCCTCGTGGATGATGCCACCGTTGAGATCGAGAATGTTCACCGGCAGATGGCTCTGGGAAAACCCAACATCCAGGCCATTCTCGACGGGGCGCAGGAAATCGCCCTTCCGGCCTTCGTCTCGACGCTTTGTATCTGCATCGTGTTCGTACCCATGTTTTTTCTCACCGGGGTCGCTCGCTATCTCTTCGTGCCCCTGGCTGAAGCGGTCGTTTTTGCGATGCTGGCCAGCTATGTACTCTCACGAACGCTTATCCCGACACTTGTCATGTGGTTCTATCGCAACATTTCCTATAGCGGCCATGCCGCCGACCCGGGAACGGCTTCTCTGTGGTTGCGCCCCTTTGTTCTTCTGCAAGGCAGCTTTGAGAACGCTTTCGCTCGATTTCGAGAAAGTTATCGCCTGTTCCTGGGCACGATCCTGTCGCACCGCGCTCTGGTTGTAACCTTGTTTCTTGTATTTTGCGCCGGCACAGCCTTCCTCATTCCGCAGCTTGGACAAGATTTCTTCCCCACCGTTGATGCAGGTCAATTCAGGCTGCACGTTCGTGCCCATAGCGGAACGCGCATCGAAGAAACAACCCGGCTCGTGGACCGCATTGAGACCGTGATCCGAGAGGTCATCCCGGCCGAAGAACTCACCGGGGTACTCGACAACATTGGCTTCCCCTCCGGCGGAATCCCACTCACGTACATCGATAACGGCCTCACGGGAACCGGAGATGCCGATATTCTCGTCTCTCTCAACCATGGGCACCAGCCTACAGATGACTATATGCAGCGTCTGCGCATCAGGCTTAATCACGATTTCCCAGGAGTGATCTTTTATTTCCTGCCTGCCGACATCGTCAATCAGACGATCAACTTTGGGCTGCCGGCTCCCTTTGACATCCAGATAGTGGGGCGGGAACGTGACAAGAGCCAAGCTATCGCGGCCAAGATTGTTGAAAAAATCCGGAAGGTATCAGGCGTTGTCGACGTTCGCGTACAACAACCGACCGATCTGCCCGAACTCCACTTTGCGGTGGACCGCACCAAGGCATCCCAGATCGGCCTCTCCGAGCGTGACGTAGCCAACTCGGTGCTCCTGAGCTTAAGCGGCAGCAGCCAGGTGCAGCCCAACTACTGGCTTAACCCGAAGAACGGCATTCAATATCTCGTGAATATGAGGGTTCCAGAGCATCCGATGGATTCGCTCGCCGCGCTCAATGCGATTCCTGTGAGTGCCGGACAGCCGGACACTGGAGGCGCTCAACTCCTCGCCAATGTCGCATCCCTTAAACGCGCCAACGGTTCCCCCATCTTCTCTCACTACAACGTGATGCCAGTCATCGACGTCTTTGGAGGGGTGAGTGGCCGCGATCTGGGCGGGGTGCTGCAAGACATCACCCCCATCATCGAACAGGCCAAAAAGGAGCTTCCGAAAGGAAGCTCCATCATGCTCCGGGGGCAGGCGGACACGATGCACTCCAGCTTCACCGGGCTTGGCCTCGGGTTGGTGCTGGCGGTGGTCCTTATCTATTTGCTGCTGGTGGTCAATTTCCAGAGCTGGCTCGATCCGTTCATCATTATTTGCGCGCTGCCCGCCGCTCTAGCTGGTGTGGTGTGGGGACTCTACCTGACCTTCACCACACTCAGCGTGCCGGCCCTGATGGGGGCAATCATGAGCCTGGGCGTTGCCACGGCAAACGCTATTCTTGTCGTGAGCTTCGCGCGAAACGCCATCAGCCAGGGCGTGGACCCGCTGACTGCCGCCTGGGAAGCCGGGGTGGGCCGTCTGCGTCCGGTGCTTATGACTGCGCTGGCCATGATCATCGGCATGCTCCCTATGTCCTTCGCCCTCGGTGAAGGCGGCGAGCAAAATGCCCCCCTCGGCCGCGCGGTCATCGGCGGCCTTGTTTTCGCCACCGTGGCGACCCTGGTTTTCGTTCCCGTGGTTTTTAGCCTGCTCCACAGACGTACCCCGGCCGCCACACCGCTCGATGTGTCCGCTTCAACCGAAACACAACCTTCATAGGTGTTATCATGCACACAAATCTAAATGATTCAAGCGTATCAGCGAAAAGCTTCGGGCCGAAAAAGATGTCCGAGACATCTTCAAGAAAGTTCTCGCTTCTGCCCACTGTTCTTGTGCTGCTGCTGTTGGTTCTGGGGGCGGTTGCCGGGCTTCTCGTACGCTCTCAGCAAAAAACCGCCCTGGCCACCACAACGCAAATTCTTTCCGTCCCGAGCGTTGCTGTGGTCTCCCCCAAACCGAGCCCGGCGGCATCCGGCATGCCGCTTCCCGCTGAAATCAAAGCCTGGGTCGAAACACCGATTTTTTCGCGCCTCAATGGCTACCTCAAACACCGGTATGTCGATATCGGAGATAATGTTGTCGCTGGTCAGCTCTTGGCTGAGATCGATACGCCAGAACTTCGCCAGGAGTACGCGCGCGCCCAAGGTCAGTTGGTCCAGGCGCAAGCGGCTCTCGGGACGGCCAAGCAGTATTCCGACCGTTGGGCGCTCCTGGTGAAGTCCGGGAGCGTGAGTGTTCAGGAGAACGCGGACAAGCAGGCAGACTTCAACCTCAAGGCCGCCGCCGTCGAATCTGCCCGTGCGGAAGTGCGCCGACTGGAAGAACTGCTGTCGTTTAATCGCCTGACGGCTCCTTTTGCCGGGACGATAACCGCCCGCAATATCGATTCGGGCGATCTCATCGTGGCGGCCGGAGGCAAGGAGCTTTTTCATCTGGCGCAGACACGCAAGCTTCGGGTATTTGTTCAAGCTCCTCAGGGCATGGCCCTTGGTTTCCGAACTGGGCAGGATGCAGAGATTACTGTCCAGGAACGGCCGGGTCGGGTGTTCCCGGCCAAGGTCGTCCGCACTGCAGGAGTGATGGCGTCTGACTCAAGAACCCTCCTGGTCGAACTCGAAGTTGACAATCCGAAACAAGAAATTCTGGCCGGCAGCTATGCCCAGGCACGTTTCACCGAGACCAAAGCGGAGGCGGCCCTGACCCTGCCTGGGAACACTGTGCTGTTCGGCGCAGAAGGGCCGAGGGTTTGCGTTGTGAAGGAAGATGGTCAGGTCGAGGTTCGGCCGGTAAAGCTTGGACGCGACTTCGGGCAAATGATTGAAGTAATCACGGGTGTGGAACTGAAGGATAGGATTATTGTAAACCCATCCGAATCGTTTGAAAATGGGTCCACAGTATCCGTAAGTGTGCCTTCTACCGATCCCAAAAAACAATAATTTTGAGATAGTATTTGGGAAAAAACCGATAGAAACTTTGGTATTTCGGTATGTCATTGTGAGCAAGGAATTCACTACCGAACTGGGCTCCGTCCTGCCCATAGGATTATGTGCGATTCTTATGAGCGGTTCGCAGTGTGCTGTATGAGTATTCGTTTTAAATTATTGGTGCTCCTACTGGCCCTCTCACTGCTTCCTTTGGGTATTCTGCGCACACTCCGAGGGGGAGCCCTGGAACAGCTCGGCGTTGAGATGGGGAATCTCACCCGTGAGGCCCTCCTTGAAAATGCCAAAAATCAACTGCTGACCACCGTGGAAGACCAAGCCCGACTCCTCGACCAGGGGGCACGTCTCCTGACGCTGGCCCTTGCAAGCCAAGCCGACCGTGCCGCGCAATTCATCGAGAATGGAGGTCGGCCGGATGCAACGGACAGCGTCAGTCTGACAGTTTCCGAAGCAGTGCATGAGCTGACAAGCTGGCAGGTAACCGCGTTGGAGGACGGGCGGATGCAGGTCTATCCAGAGGGATATCCATTACCACCTCAGTTCGATCCTCGCCACGCCAAATGGTACCGGGATGCCCTGCGCTCTGGGAAGCTCGTGTGGACTATTCCTTCCGTTGAACCATCTACCCACCAAGTCACCATCACGGTATCCATGCCACTGCGGGACGCCAGTGGTCGAACCGTGGGAGTGACGGCCATCATGGCTCCATTTTCCCGACTGCTTGCGGATTCATTTCGAGCGCAAGGCCTCACCCCGGAGATCAAGGCTTTTCTGGTGTCTACTGATGCGTCTGAGGGGACCTCTCAAGGACTCCCTCTTATCGCTCAATACGAGGCCACCTCTGCTGAAGTCTCACCTGAAAACACGAAATTCGCATGGTGCTGTCCTTCCGGCCAACTTCGACTCAGTGCTGACGATCCCCAGCTTGGCCGAGCAATGTTAGAGGACCTTCGTTCGCGCAAGAGCAATTACCGCCAAGCTTTCTATGAAGGCCGCGATGCACTCTGGGCTTACGCCCCGACCGACCAGTGGGGGGCTGCCCTCGTTATCGTCGCACCCGTTGACCATATGATGCAGACAGCAAATCTGGCTCGACAGCGCCTGGAAGAGCGCGTGGCCCAACAAGCTGACACATCTCTTCGTTTCGTGTTGGCGGCTATGGCTATTATTGCAACTATGGCCTTGTGGGTGGCCGGGCGGGTCACTCGTCCCATACGAGATTTAGCCCTCGCCACGGAGCGCATAGCGCAAGGCGATCTGGAAACTAAAGTCGAGCCGCACGGCAAAGATGAACTGGCTTCCCTCGGACACGCTTTCAACAACATGGTTCCTCGTCTGCGGGATCACGCTCGTCTGATCGAGGCGATTGCTTTGGCCGAAGAACTTCAGAAGAACCTCCTTCCCGAGAGTTTGCCCCAATTCGCTGGGCTGGAGATCGCCGCCCAGACCAAGTTCTGCGAGGAAGTGGGCGGTGACTTCTATGATGTGATCAAGGATGCCCATGGGTATCCTGGCTGTCTGAGCGTGCTTCTTGGGGATGTTTCCGGACACGGATTGGACGCGGCCCTCCTTATGGCTACCGCCCGGGCTTTCTTGCGCCTGCGAGCGAATCAAAACGGAACACCGGCCGAAGTGGTTTGCGAGGTGAATCGCTTCCTCACGTTGGACACGGATGGGACCGGTCGGTTCATGACCCTCTTCTATATGGAATTTGACCGTGCCGCTGGGATGATTTCCTGGGTGCGTGCCGGACATGACCCGGCAATGTTGTTCGATCCAGAACAAAGTACATTCACGGAGTTAATCGGTCCAGGAATCCCTTTAGGAGTCGTAAGGGATTATGCTTTTTTGCAGCAGGATCGTTGTTGGCTGTTGCCAGGACAAGTGCTCCTCATTGGTTCTGATGGTCTTTGGGAGGCAAGGAATTCATTTGGTGAAATGTTTGGGAAAGATCGAACCAAAGATGTGATAAAATCCAATGCTGAGCTTTCATCTCAGTCGATTCTTGACGCACTACTGGCAAGTCAATCCGAATTTGTTGGGACAGATACATCTGAAGATGACATTACATTGATAGTCATCAAAGCAACTCAAGTTAAAAATGCAAAAAATTTCTGCTGGCTGTATCCATGAATGGGTACTTAGATGTTAAGTGACTTTAAATGTATTTTATTAGCTTAGCTAAGTTTTAAAATTTTCAAGATAAACTAACATGCCAATATTGTAAAAGAATACCAGCGAGGTAAACGCATGCAGATGAAATTTTTTAGGGCAAGATGTAAAACGCCCTATTTAAATACATGTATAGCTATAATTGTATTTCAAATGCTGGCATTGATGCCGCTAAATGCCGACGCGTTAGAGTGGAATTTCCTCTGGAAAAGTTTCGATGACGCCATGGTTGTTTACTATGACGATCAATCCATTCAAAGTTTTGGCAATTATGTTCGACTAACAACAAAAGTGTTGCTTCGTAATAGCGGCCAATTTGATCGAGACAGCAACAGATATTACAGGGCTCCGATAGATAATTTTACAACAGACGTCCTTGTTGACTGCAATAGCAACAAAAAGGCTCCATTTGAAATGCAATTTTTCGATAAAGATGGAAATTTGCTAGACTATATATCTTGTTCATACAATGAACAGGTAAGGTTTTTATCCAGCGACTTTGCTAACAAGATTTGCGACCAAATCATGTCGAAGGCAGCTGAGTCGCCATAGCGATGGCGAATTGTTGGTTATGTAGATATTTTCTATTCGCAAGTTAGCTGCACGCAATTGTATGGCTAGGTTTTTTTGTGGTGTCGTATTGATTTTAACCTCAAATTGAAATGTCTGTGTTTTCCTTGTGCAAATCTAACAACAATTACGGTAAGGCGAGCGTGATATGATTATAAACAAGACTAGATTGACAATCATTTTATTCGCTTCTTTCATGGTGTGCATGATTTTACCCCAAACCAACGCATTGGCTCAGGATGCAAAAGATATTGGGGGCAAAAAAAGGGTAGAGAATAGATACCCAACGCTACCCAAGGCCTCCGATTCACCCAGAGATGAACTTGATGAGAAAGTTCAAAATGTTCCTCTTCCAGAGTTCGTCAAGGAGAGTTTGCTCGCTCCTCCCGCTAGTTCCGTGCAGGCCGGCAAGACTCTCGTGCCATCCGTGGATAGCGTAGCGTTTGATATGGGAAAGAGCGTACAGCGTAGTCTTGATGCCAATCCGCAGATGCAGTCTGCTCGTGCCCTTTATGCCGGTTCTGAGCAGTCCCGTCGCCAGTCTCTCGCCAACTTCGGCCCGGTTGGCACAGTCAGCTACAGTTACAAGCGCGTCGATACCCAGACATACAAGACAGGCAGTATCACCGATCCTTCGGTGCAAGTCATCAATTCCATGACCGGTTCCAACCTCTCAACCACCAAGGCAACCACCCCCAAAATTGGACACTGGCAGAATTCCTACCAGCTCCAAATGGAGATCACCCAGCCACTTTTCACCGGCTTCAAACTCCTCTCCAGTTACCAGAAGGCCGAACTGGCCAAGGAACAGGCTGAGGCCAACGTAAAGTACAGCGAGTTGACCTTGGTTAAGGCCGTGCAACAGGCCTTCTTGGCCCTGCTCCAAGCTCGATCCAACGTGCAGAGCAATATGGCTTCGGTGGCCCGCCTCGAATCTCAGTACAAGGTGGCTCAGGCTTATTACGATGTCGGCCTCAAGCCGCGACTCGATGTGTTGCAAGCCGAATCCGATTTGGCTCAGGCTGAACAGGACCTGCTCAAAGCTCAAAACAACGTGCTGGTCCAGACCGCCCAGCTCAACTCCCTCCTTAACCTGCCGCTCAACCAGCAGACGAATTATGTAGGCGAGCTCGCTTACCTACCTTTTCCCTTGAGCATCGAGGCATGTCTGGACACGGCCTACAAGCAGCGCCCTGACCTCTACATGGGCGTCAAATCCGTGCAGATGGCTGAACGCGATGCCAAGATTGCGACCAGCCCCCTGTATCCGCAAGTCCAGACCCAGGCCACCTACACAAAGCAGGGCAACACCCCCAACCTGTCGCTCAAAGACATGTCGGGGGCTACCACTCCCGACACCACCACCATAGGGGTTTCGGCCACACTTCAGGCCTGGGACTGGGGGTCAACATTTTTCGGCATTCAGGTCGCGCGAGACAACGTGAAGAAGCTCCAGGCCGATCTAGCCAAGTTGCGCCTCGACGTCGGCTATCAGGTCAAGACTTTCTATCTCAACATTCAGGACGCGGCCAAACGCATCTCGGTCGCCCGCACGGCCCTGGAAGCTTCCATGGAGGGCTACCGTATGGCTGTGGCCCGCTACCAAGCCCAGGTGGGTACCAGTACTGACGTGCTCGACGCCCAGGCCCGGGTGAGTTCAGCTGAATTCAACCTGACACAGGCCCTGACCGACTATCAAAGCGCCCTGGCCGATATTTATGTGGCAATGGGCATGAAAGACCTGAACCTTATGCCCCTCTGACTAGCAGGAATGAGGAGTTGATGCGCATGATGTTAAGGTACAAGGGCGTCGGCAAGGACGTAAGAATCCTGACTAGCTCGCACTGCTCCCTGTCGATGCATTGCGGCGAGAGCAAGTTGCGGATAGTGGTGGGTATGCCTTCGCACGAAGTAACAAATGTGTTTAGCTAAATCGGTCTCCTAAAGTACCTGACCAGTGATTGTCACCGTTGCATTTATGACCGTGGATATCTATTGTGCGATTGCGTGTTCTGGTAGATTCGTTCAAAAAAATAACCGGCAATTCATAAACGATAAAAATATTTCGAGCATAGATATGCCGAAGACAACGAGAGACTTGTTCATCATGATTGCAACACGTTAGCAGCCTTGCCTTCTTGGAGAAACCTGTTGGCTCTCTGCGATAGGACGATGCCAACTTAAAGCTTCTAAGGAGATATCAGAACAATGAGTAATATCTTTCATGACAGCAGTGTCATAAATAAGGCAGATTGCGTACGTCATATCAATCAATTTATCACAAATGGTGAGAGTGTAGTCGTTGCCACTCTTGTTGCTCGGAAAAAGTCCGATTTGCGTACGGCCGGTTCCAAGATGCTTGTTCGGCGCAATGGAGAAATCGCCGGCGTAGCCGAAGGAGGGGCGCTAGAACGAAAAATAATTGCCACAGCGGCTCCAGTTTTTGCGTCTGGCATGCCAAGTCTGATAAATTTTGATGGATTAGGCACTGTTGAAGACAAGGAAACGGGCATTTCTGAAAACGTAGAACGGATATTTTTAGAAAACATTGATCCTGATGTGTCGAGTTTGCATCTATTTAATACATTGCACGATCGACTGTCTAAGGGGCATACGAGCCTACTTTTATCTCGCTTGAGCGCTCCAGCCGATTCATGTGAACAAGACATACGGAGGTGCCTGCTTGGGGGGAATGACGTAGTGGCGGGTAGTTTTTTATCCTCTCTATTGCTTAGGGAAACCCTGAGTCGGGGACAAGACCTCAATACCCCAATCGTTTTTCAGTTTGATGGCATATGCTATTTTCTGGAACTATTTCTTCCTTTATACCCACTCTACATTCTCGGCGCAGGAAAGGTGGGGCGTTTTACAGCCCAACTGGCGGCTTTCTCCGGGTTCAGGGTGGTGGTCATGGATGATGACCCCTGGTTTGCCAACAGCGAGCGTTTTCCACTGGCCGACGAAGTGGTTGTGCTGGAATCCTTCTGCGACTGTTTTCAAGGACGGAGTGTGGATGCAAACTCGTCTGTGGTCGTCATTACCCGAGGCCACGAACATGACAAAGAAGTGCTTTCCCAGGTTTTGCTCACCGAGGCAGGTTATGTGGGCATGATGGGATGCAAGGCCGACGGGCCGAAGAAGGTGGCTCAGGTAGGTCACGAAGGTGGAACGCACCTGGATGTCAGCCGTGTCCATTGTCCAATCGGACTGCCCATCGGTGGCGCTACCCCAGAGGAGATAGCGATGAGCATCGTTGCGGAACTTATTTCGGCCCGAACGAAACGCCTGACCTGAAGCGGAGAAATCAGGAGATTCATTTGATGCGTGCGTATTCCAATCGGGAGAAATCGGATGCTGGGGGCAAGCTCCGGAGCAAGGTCTGCATGCTGGGCGTGCGGCACCAAACAATCAGAACAAATGATGCGAGGGACAGGTGGATAACCTCTTGATCATTGGCGGCAGCGATGCGGGCATCAGTGCGGCTCTGCGGGCCAGGGAAGTGGCCCCATCCTGTAGCGTGACCGTGATGTTGGCCGACGATTACCCTAACTATAGCATCTGTGGCCTGCCATTTTTCCTCAGCGGGGAAATTCCGGACTGGCGCGCTCTCGCTCATCGGACCAGAGAAGAGTTGCTCAGGCAGGGCATCCGGTTGCTCCCCGACCACAAGGCGACAGCCGTCCGCCCAGAAGAAAAGATAGTTGTGGTTTCGTCTTCAAGCGGAGGAAAAATGCTTTCATATGATCGGCTCATCCTTGCCACGGGGGCTGCTTCCCGGAAGCCTGGGCACATAAAAGGCCTGGATACGCCGGGCGTGTTTTTCCTGCGCTGGATGGCGGACAGCTTTGCCATTGCCCAGCACATAGAACGCAATACCCCTACCTCTGCCCTCATTATTGGCAACGGCTACATCGGCATGGAGATGGCCGACGCCCTCACCCGCAGGGGGCTTGCGGTGACCTTGGTTGGTCATTCCCAACACGTATTGAAGACGGTCGACCCCACCTTGGGAAGGCTGGTTCTGGCCGAGCTTGAACGCAACAGTGTGCGAGTGGCGAGCGGTGTCGACGTCGAAGAGATAGGAGTCAGGGATGGCCGCCTCATGGCCATTGGATCTGGTGGATTCCAGGCCCAGGTTGATCTTGTCCTGGTGGCCACCGGGGCGGAACCGGAAGTTGGCCTAGCCAAGTCGGGGAAGGTGCCCCTGGGGTATGGCGGGGCTATCAAGGTCAACCGTCGGATGGAGACTGGCGTGCCTGGCATCTTTGCTGCCGGCGACTGTGTGGAAACTTGGCACAGGCTCCTAGAAAAGTCCTTGTATCTTCCTCTTGGCACCACGGCTCACAAACAGGGAAGGATTGCTGGAGAGAACGCCCTGGGGGGCGCAAAGAATATGCCGGCACTTTGGGGACGCAGGTGTTGAAACTCTTCGATTTAGCCATAGCGCGTACCGGATTAAACGATGCAGAGGCTCGGTTGGAAGGATTTTCACCTCTGACGGTGGAGACGGAGTGTTGGGACCACAAAAACTATTACCCAGGTGCGCATCGGCTTCACATTCGCGTAACTGGAGATAGGACCACTGGATATTTACTTGGAGCGCAAATCATTGGCCATTGGCAGACGGGTGTGGCTAAGCGGATCGATGTTTTCGCAACGGCAATATTTAATAGGATGAAAGTTGAGGAAGTCGAACAGCTCGACTTAAGCTATACGCCTCCGCTCAGTAATCCATGGGACCCAGTTCAGATGAGCGCAGAGGCGTGGTGCAGAACTGCATACCAATAAGGGGCGGCGATAACTAAACCGAGCACGCTATTATTGATTGGCTGTAATTTCAGACAGATAATGTTTTGGCATAAAGGATCAACAACTAGCTCGGCAAATAGCTAGATTTGTTTGCATGGAAAAGCATGGCCTGAATCGTAACGGCGTCAACGGCATGATTGAGGCAACTGTAGACATGTCTAAACACAGACCAAAAATAGTCGATGAGATTTAAAAGCGTTCTCTTGTTGTAGGCAAATCGGATAAATTCCAACACTTGGAGTCGTCATGCTAATAAAGGAAGTTCTGTCTTTCGTCCTTGTGAGTTTAATTCTGGTTACGCAAGTTAATGCGTCTATTGGTGAGGAATATAAATATATTTCTCCAGAAACACTACAGGGACGCATAAAGGCTGGTGACTCCTCAATGATCATTTTGGACATCTGCCCTGTGGAACAATTTGCAAAAGGGCACATCCCCGGGGCCATCGAAACCAATGCTTCGCCAGCCCAACGGCCCGAGGAAACTGCGAGATTGGAAGCTGCCCTACCTAAGCTTGTTGGCGACAAGGACATTATCATAATTTGTCCTGGCGGTGGTGGTGGTGCAAAACGAACTGTTGATCTATATAAGTCGAAAGGAATCGACTCTAAAAGACTGCTCATTTTAGAGAATGGAATGAACAAGTGGCCTTATGAAACTGAGCCCAAGTAGCACTCCGACCCTGCTAAATCATGCAAAATTTTTGCATTGAAAAACCAGCAATGCAATAATGGAGCCGTCAAGCTTCTTCACACATTCGAATAGTCGTGACTCGTTTAGTTTGACTCACAGTAAGATTGTACCAACCTATAGCGCAGGAGAAATTGTGAAAAGTTTTACGATTGCCGTATGTCTTCTTGGAATTCTTTGCGTTGCTCAGCCAGCTGTTTCCGCTGAGACAATAAGTTTGGAAAATTTCGTCCGGACGTTTAATTATGAAACAAGAAAGGACATGAAATGTTCCGGGAAAGAGCTGCTGACGCTTTTGGCCAAAAATGAGGCAGTTCTTATTGATATCCGATTCCCAGAGGAGCAACAGGCCTGGGGGATGGAATTCGCAATGAAAATTCCTCTCAACGAGCTTCCGAATCGCCTGAAAGAAATACCAAAAGACAAGATAATTGTGACGGCCTGTCCTCACATAGACAGATCAAATATCGCAATGATATACTTGCGAACACAAGGATACAACTCTCGCTATCTGGTCGACGGATTGGTTGGACTTGCCGAATTGCTGCGTGGAGATGTCGCTCGAGAGTTTATGGAAGGCCTCAGTAAAAAGAAGTAGGAGCTATATTTCTTAAAGCCCAACTTCAAGCTGTGCATTATTGGAGTTGGGCTGGCCTTTCAACTGAGTATATTTACACTTGATCTTAACTGCATTTTCGATTTTTCCAGGTATATCTATGTGCTGTATCCTGACAGCCAGGATGATGCTCGTCATTTTGCAATGCAAAAAGAATGACGGGAGGATTTGTATGTGGAGGTAAACCGTTGGGGATTTCAGACTGCATGGGCAGCAGAAAAAGGACCTTGATTTGCGACCTCTCGTCCCTCAACGTGCGGCATCATGTCATTTGACGGCACAGAGATTATACGTTTGTTTCCAGATTGTTGGGCAACAATCTCTGTAGAAACTGGATAACTAGTTGCCTTTGTGGGAATTTTGACTGGTGCGAAAGAAATGACCATGGAACCGGTTCTACCCGTATTTCCTGGACGACGGGGAAAGGCGTTACAAGACAAAGCGTAATCAGTCTTTAAGGTTGACCAGCCAGCATTCTATATCGTTCGATAAGTTCAAATAGTGAAGCAATATCAAATGCAATTTCTGTCATCCACTTACTCAATCTAATTTTTCCCTGGCACGAAATAGAATAGACCCTCCTTGGTTTTTTTGGACCTTCGGTTTCCCATTGCGATACGAGCAAGCTCTCGTCTTCCATTTTGCGAAGATGTGCATAGGCTTTTCTGGCCCTTGATCCTGGCCTTTCTTCTGCTCCGCCGCTAAAAAGACTCATTTCATGAAGCTTCTGTGCAATTTTATAGCCGTGCATATTTTTATCAAAGAGTATAATTAGAATAGCCGCCTGGATATATCTTTCATTCCCGAGCCTATTGTGTCTAGACGACATAGCTTGTGCTGACCTTTCGTTATTGGAAAAAATCAAACGCATACTTTGTCGCGGTTGACAGGATGACGCATGCAAGCATCCATTTGATTGTCTTTGCAGGGACGTGCTTTTGGCATCGAGCACCAAGGTACATGCCAACCATTCCCCCAATGCCGAAAAGAATTCCGAGTCCCCAATCGGGAGCAACAGACATCGTCGGGTAGAATGGCGCAATAGCTTGGTAGAAAGTAACCCCGGCGATTGAAGTTACAAATGTGCCCATCAAAGCCGCCCCAGCGACCGTGTAAACCGGAAGCCCAAAAACAGAGACAAAAAAAGGGGCTATAATAGCTCCGCCTCCAATTCCATAGACACCGCCAACGATACCGACCACAAAGCTTAAAGTGAAAATCCCGATTGTTGGTACGTCGAACACTTCACCATGAAACTCATACTTTAATCTCGTCATGTTAAATTGAATCACTTTGGCGCAAGATTCATTTGCGTCAGTCCCGCACCCTCTCTTCGCAGCATCTTGGAATTTGCGCTCAGCAACTGCAGTGTTGCCCGTGATCTTTTTTAACAATCCCTGAACAAGACGCAGTCCAATATATGCGAGGACACACGCCACAAACAGTTTGAATGTCCTGGCGTTGGGCAAATAGGCAACCCGGATGATGGCACCAATGAACACCCCGGGAAGAGTGCCCACTATCACGGCCCACGCCAGAGGCCAGACCATACGCCCCTCTTTGACGTAGCGATAAACTCCGCTGGGAATAGCAACCACGTTAAAGACTTGGTTTGTGGCACTGACGGAGGGGTTCACGTAGCCTAGTATGCTCATCTGAAAGGGGAGTAGGAGAAAAGCTCCGGAAATTCCGCCCATTGAGGCAAAAAAAGACACTCCGAAAGCCACGAGAGGAGGGACCCAGAAGGATACTTCAATGCCGGCGGTGGGGAAGAACATGGCGACCTCCGGAAGGGGAAATCACTTACACGTATTTTATATTTTCCGTGTGTGTTAAACTAAACATATCGAATCTGCCTGGGATGTCAATCGAGGAATCAAAGATTTGTATGATCGATGAGTTGCGGGGCGATTTTGGGTGGGTATGGCCTTGATGACTTGGCTCTCGGCCTAACAGGGGATATGTTGGCGTATGATTGGGATACGATGTCCCGTACACAACGTTGACGGGCTGGACACGACCGATTTGTCTGCACAAGACGTCTTGAAGCTATCGGTTGAGAGATCGGCCTACGGATTCCGGAATAATGCCAGCTTATTACTAAATCACAGGGCCATTTTCTCCGAACTTTCGAGATGAACCCATGTTCAATCGGCCGGCAGGAAACAAGACGTTCCCTCTGTGCTGTAAGGCCTTGCCCCACTTGGCCTGAGCAAAAAGCAAGGCGGCCTCCCGGGCTGCCGCATCATGCGCGGAATATGTGATTTGCTTTCCCGTGTCGCGTATTGCCCCTCCGCTGGCCAACCGGATGAATACCGTCCCCTTGGTGTCAATCGAACTCGTGAAGTCCGAAAAAAGTTGTTTTCCTCCCATTGAGGCCTCTAAATCTGCTAATTCGCGGGCTTTAGTCACGGCTAGGAGGCCGCGCCGCGTCTGTGAACTCACGCCGGTGGAAGTCGCAATGTCCAATTGTTCTTTAAGCCACTTCTCCTGGATTTCCTCCCTTTGGCCATGGCGCGGGGCTTTACTCTCCGGTTCGACGAGTTGTTTCTTCGACCGAAGGATGGCCAGGGCCGTTTCGTTGCCCAGTCCAGCTTTCCACCTCAAAAAATCCGTCCAGGTAGCATAGGGTGTTGCCTGCCTAATCGTCTCCCGTGCGGTATAGATCCGTTTTCGAGTCTGGAGGCGATGCTCCGCTTCATGCAGGCGCGCAATTTTGAGCAGCTCAAAGCGGTGACGCCCGAAAAACTCTCGGGAAATCTTTTGGCGTTCCAAATCCCACCTGATCCGAACGGCTTCAAGCTCTGTCTGGGCACGAATGTTGAGGTTCTCCAGGGCCGCCTTCCGAGTGGCGACCCCGGCTTGATATTCTTCATAGAGAGCACCGCGATTGGGCTCGCGTTGTACAGGCTTGGCCGTGAACCGCTCATCCTCGGGGGAGTGTCCTTTCGTCTGGCCGGGCGGGACGTAAGCCCCAAACCGTCGAACCAAGTTCATCATGGATAGGGGCCGATCTAGGCTGCTGGCCTTGATGGAGTGCTTGCCGTTGCGGTCCTTGATGACCAAGCCATTGCCGTGTGGCCTGATCTCCAGGCCGTAGCGAGCGAAGGCAGTGTGCACATGCTGCCATCCGGCGGCCTGGCTCAAGGCCTCAAGGATTAGCCCTCGTCGCTCTTTGACGTAGCCGTCAAAAGACTGTTGTCCCGTCTGGGCCTCGACTGTGGCCGCCACCGGTGTCAGCTTCGGCTTAGTACCCTCCATAGAACGGCCATTGTCGATGGCCAAGCCAAAACGTTTTTCCAACTCGCGGCAAACACGATCTCGGGTGTGGTAATCACGGAAGGGCTCATGGCGGGCCAGCTTCTCTGGGTGGATCATGTTGTAAGCCACGTGCATGTGCAGATTGTTGGTATCTTTGTGGACCCCGCAATGCCGTTGGTGCTCCTCGAATCCCAGAGCCTTGGCGAACTCGTGTTCGATCTCCTTAAGGGTTTCCGGTGTGAGCTTGGCCTCGTCCTCGGGCCGAAAGCTCACGATGAGATGGTAGGTTTTTTCCCTGGTTGTCCTGGTGTTGAGCGCCTGGGTGTCGGCGACTTCGAGGATGGCCAACTCGTAGTCGTCGCCTGCCCAACAGCCGGCGCACCAGCTCATAAGGGATTTCTCCTCGCCATGGTCAGCCGCTTGGATGTAACGGGCAAGCCGGCGATAATCATCATTTTCGACTTTTCTTGAGATTCTACGGCTGATCATAGAATAAATGGTTTGTACTTATATTTTCGAAATAAGGGCGCTCATTTCTCGTTGTCGTGCCTCGATTTCTCTGAGCACATGTCTGACTTGATGGTGCACTGCCTGAAAGGGGGTTTCCTTCTCGGAAAGGCACAATTTGAAAAGGCCACCAAGCCTGCCTAGGTCGGCATTAATTTTAAGCAATTCAAGCCGATATTGTTGTTTTTCAAGACTGGGTGTTGGTAGCCCTAGGCAAACCCTTTTGGCATAGGCCGAGCACGATAATCCGGCTCTCTTTGCGGCGGCCGCGATCTCAGCGTGTTCTTCGACCGTAATGTACATTTTTATCGTGGGCAGTCGTGACGGCACTGGGGTCCTTCCGATGGTGGTTAGCGTTGAGCCGCAGGCGAATAAGCAAAGCCCCGCAGGGCAGGAGGTACGGTAGGCCTACCGTACCTGTCCTGCCTCCGCTGCCTTTGTCATTGTTTCGACAACTAGTGTCAATATATAATACAAAACCTAGAAGTGACAAATTATGTCGCTATAGTGACAAAAAAATATGGGGTATTTCCAAAAAATATTGCGCAATATATTGAATATTAAGGTTTTTATATTGACAAATATTGACAAATTGTGACAAATAGCGTTGCACGCAATGTGACGAAAGAGAGATTTCCTAAGCAATTCCTGGATATGGAGAACATTTATGAATTTTATCGGAGGATTTATTGTTGGGGGATTGATTGTCGTTGGCAGTTTGTTTGGAGGTATTGCATATTTTCTTGCCTCACTTGGTCCAGTATTTGTTGATTTGTTTGCTTTTCTATGCATTGGCCTCTTTTTTGTTGTCATGGGGGTAAGGGTTGGCAGCCCATGGCTTTCATTCCTCTCGTCTTGTATTACAATTTTTCTTGTTATTCTTGCTATCGCCGCAGGATGCTATGGCTTTAAATATGCGGGATGGCCTGTGTTTGGTCGGGGCGGGGTGCTTCTACTCGGAGTTGGTGCGGGATTTACTTATGCTGCTAGGCGCTCCAATATCTGGCTATGGCGTTTTTTCTCAGCACTATCCGAATGTTAAGTGCAACACAGTCGTTATGCAAAAGCCCCACCCCCATGCATCAACAAATGGGCGGGGCTTTAAATCGCTAGAGACAAGCTCCTATGTTGACATAATCAACGAACTGCTCTAGGGCTTTAACGGCAGATGCACCTTGGCTCGGCGCAAGGTGAGCATAGCGCATTGTCATTTGAAGAGTTTTATGACCAAGTAGTTGGCTTACAACGATTAGAGGCGTGCCTGACTGAACAAGCCAGCTTGCAAAAGTATGTCTCAAGGTATGAAACACAACTTTTTGGCGACGATCTTGAGTTGCAGCATTGAGCTGACACATTTTTACTGAATCTGAGAAAATTCTGTTAACGTTTTTTATTTGGCGCTCGTGCTCTTCGAAAATGAACCTTCGGCACTGCGTTGAATTGCGCTGTAGCACTTCAAGCGCCTTTGTGTTAAGCGGGATAGTTCTGTTCCTATTCGATTTCGTTTCGAATATATATAAAACAGAATTATGCCGATCAAAATGGCTTGGATGTAAAGAAAATATTTCGCCCGCCCTCAAGCCAGTATTCAACGCCAACAGGCCGATATCGTGCCAAATTTGAGACTTCGCCGACAGAGCAATCAACAGTGCCGAGGCCTCGGATTTAGTCAAGAAACGAACGCGCTTGTTGTCAAACTTCGGCATATCGAAATTTGGCAGCTTTGAATCGTATAATTCCCATTGCTGGGCACGGTGCAAAACACGTCGCAGCAACGAAAGACAATGAGTTATAGTTTGTGGGCTTAAACGCTTTTTAACCAATACTGCTCTGAATAAGAGCAAGCTTTTGTTAGTAATACTTTCAACCGGCAAAGATGTGCCAAAGTATTTAAGTATGTGATTGTTCCATCTCCCTGTTTCTGTCCGGATGCAATTAGCTGGACTTGAAGACAAAACCAGGTTAGCGTAGAGCTCCCAAGCATCAGAAATCGTAGCCATGCACATCTCCTAACGGTGAGAATTTGAGATGAGACTGGCATAAAGAAAAAAATGTGGAATTTCAAGGGAATGCGTCAAGAAA
>NZ_JSEH01000034.1 GCF_000801335.2 Desulfovibrio sp. TomC | reverse complement strand
TATTCATACCAGGCTAAATACAGGAGAAGTGAAAATGGAAATCCAGCACGATACCATAGAACAGGCCATGGAGACGACCCTGTCAAGGATTTTAGCTCCTATTGCGGAAATTGAAGCTATTCGGAGAAAAGAATTTTTAACGGAAGAGGAGGCAGCAAAATTATTCTCTCTTTCCGCTGCGACTCTAAAGACTAAAAGATGCCGAGGAGGAGGCCCAAGCTATATCAAAGATGGTAGTCGAATTCTGTATTCTCGAAAAACTTTGCAAGCTTACCTTGAATCAAAACGTGTAAAAACAACTGAGCAGTCATAGCGTTTTTCCATTACTAGCCATAGTTTCTACATGGCTTATTGCCTGCCGTTTTGTGTCAGGACAAAGGTGAGAATATCGTTTTGTCATTTCTAGGCTGGAATGTCCCACCAATTCACCAATTGTGTAAAGAGGGACGCCGCGTATTGCCAACCAGCTACAAAAAGTGTGCCGAATAGTATGGAAAACGACTTTTTGTCTGCGATCCGTCAAGCCGTCATTGAAACCGAGCGACTTAACCACTTTCGCGAAGGTGTTGCTCGTATCAGTTACTCGCAACGGATTGCCGGCCTCGGAGCAGAAGAGCAGTCCGTCCGGTGTACTGGGCATAACCTCTTCAAGCACTGGTACTATGGTATCCGTCATATGGGCCATGCGCGTACCAGCTTTGGCGTCTCGCACATGGATGACCTTAGCCGAAAGATCAATGTCGCTGCCGCGCAGGGAAAGGATTTCCCCAATTCGCATACCGGTGTGCAGGCTGACCATGGCCATGCGCCGCCACATCGGACTCCGGGTTTTCAAGGCGTCAAGCAGTCGTTCCGCCTCGTCTGGCGTCAGATAACGGATGCGTGCGTTGTCAGCGCGAGGCATCTTGAGGCCATCGGTCGGGACGTTGCCCGAGTAGAGGTTCCAGGCGATGAGCTTACGGTAGATACGCCGAATGTCCCCCAGGATGAGGCGGGCGCTCGCCGGGGCCAATCCCTTGCCGAGCAATTCCTGCTTGAAGGATTCCAGGTCCAAGGGGGTGATCCGATCCAGGGGAACAGACCCAAAGCGCGGGGCAATGTGGCATGTATATCTGCTCTCCTCGTCACGGGGGTGGGCCAAGTTTGGCAGCCACTTCTCTTTGAAAATGGCCCAAGCATCAGCCAGAGTCACGGCGGTCTTGCGTGTTGGGATCACCTCACCATGTCGAACGGCCTGGATGCGCTCCGACCGTTTTTGGTTGGCGAATTGTGCGGTAAATCCCTCGGACTTCCATCCAATTTTTTCCCAGACCTTCCGGCCGTCGGCAGTTTTGTATGTGATGTCGAAGCAGACATCGGCCTTTCCGTCGCGTGGGTTGCGCCGGGTTTCGCTCTTTCGTTGGTAGACGCCCGTGAACTTTGTGCGCTCTCTTTGTCCAGCCATTTTTGCTACCCTATTGATACCCTGAGATGGCTGATAGCTACCATATTGCTACCCAAAAGCGCAACCGCCGGCATCGAAGCACAACACGCAACTAAATATAATGCATGTATTTTCAACGGAGGACAAATTCTGACAACTTCGTGCAACGTGCTTTGCAACGTATTCGTAATCAGCAGGTCTGGAGTTCGAGTCTCCATGCTGGCTCCAAGGATTTCAAGGGGTTAGGACGTCAAAGTCCTGGCCCCTTTTTCGTTTATCAGATGCCCCTGCCTGTTGGCCTCGTTGGCGGACCCGATTTATCCGCAATCCCCCTGTCCCCATTTTTCCATGAGTTTTGGCACTGCCATGGTATTGTTCTGCTATTTCAGTATGTTGAAATATTTTGAACGAATTTGAACGCTGGTATCCTACGTATTGCGTGTGATTTAAGCATGTTGCGTCGAATCTGTGGGAAATTTGAAATTTTGAACGGGGTGGGTGTCCGAGCGGCCGGGACGAAATGAACCGGAAAATGAGGGCGTGGTGAGGCGCTGCACAATGCGCAGAGGGCTGCGCGTGTTGTAGGGGCGAGATTAAGAGTCGATACCCAATCAGAATATCGTTACTCTGTTGCCTAAAATAACCCTACGATGCATGCAAACTCGCGTCATATTATCTTGAACTGTGGCTTTGCTTAGCGTAAGTTATGAAAACCCCATGGTTCCATTGGCGTTGGGCTTTCCTTTGATGGAATTTGATACTCTCACAAGGGGTTTGTCCAGGCAAGGCAAGACTCCCCATTGAGGCAAAATCGCGTGCACAATAACAAAGGAGGCGAACATGGATGTACCGAGCAAGAGCAACAAGGCATGGCAGGACATCGTGACCGGAAAGAAAACGTTCCAGCTGAAATTTCTTGCTGCCAAAATCCTGCTTGGCCGACTGACGCGGACAGTGAAAGAGGACCCCTCGCCTAGTACCATAAGCAGTAGCGTAGACCAACTTTACGCCATTTTCTCCAACAACTTGAATATGCCAAGTGTTCAAGACGATCTGAAAACTATCTTCAGCTAGGAGGGAATATGCGACAGACAATTTCCAGCGCAGCAGACGTCAAGAAGATGATCGAAGCAGGACGCAAGCTTCTCCTGGCCGGCGACGAAGAGGTCCTGCGCCAACTGCCCAAAGGCGATTGGATCGCAGGCACGATCCCTTATTTCATATCCGGAGACCAGGGGGGCATGGTCAGCCGTGAGTTGATTTGTACCACGGATATTACTGATTTGGTCACCTCCATCGAAATCATTGCCTACGACCAGAATAGCTTGGCCCGGGTCTACACAGAAGGCCCAAAAAATGGCTTTAGCTTCATTGTCATCCCAGCAATGAGCAAGACCCATTTGTCCTTCGCTCTCAATGCCCCTAATTATAAAGATTTTGGTATACGCCCCCTGATCGGTTGGATAGCCGGCGTGCATCTCTCCGACCTAGGCAAAAAAACGCCCAAAGTATTAGATGGCATTACTGGCGATGTGCTGGAGGAAGGAGCTCTGGTGCTCCAAGCTCAACTGCCCGAGGGCAAAGTGGCTGAGATCGGCATCGTCAACCTGTTCGAGCAGGGTGACGGTGACATCTTGACCTTCACCGCCGACGACTTTGCCGCCAAGGACGTCATGGTCAACGGTGAAAAGCGTAACTTCGCCGCTTACATCGTCAAGAACAAACTAGACACCAAACTCCCGCTTGTGGCCGACTACTACGGGGCTCTGGTCAATATCAGCTTCCAGGATGTCGACGAAGTAGAAGGCTTAGTGAAGTTTTATGCTCCTGTCTTTTCAGGCATTCGCTACAAACACGCCAAGCCTGTGATTGACTACGTTAAGGAGTTCAATGACCGGCTCAGTAAAGAATGCTCTATCGAATCTGCACGCGTTGCCTTCTCCTGCAACTGTATTCTGAATTACCTTTATTCCGAACTCGAAGGCAAAAAAACCGACCCCTTCACTGGGCCAGTCACCTTTGGTGAAATTGCCTATCAGTTACTAAACCAAACGCTGGTATACTTGGAGATCATGGACGTCTAACAAAATGTGAGCCTGCAAGGTCGTAATGCTTGATTGTTATCGGAAGGTGGACCGCTTTAACCGGTGGTCCACCTATTTTAAACTGGCGTTTTTGCTGCCGATCCAGAATGTTGAACGAATTAAAAGGATTTGAACGCTGATGCCCAATGAATCGTGAGACATGTTGAGCTAGAACGCGTGGAATTTTGAACAAGGTGACCCGAGCGGCGCGGGCTGAAATGAACCAATACTATGCGGCGGCAACAGGGACTTACTTACACGATGCGCAGACGTCTGCGTGAGCGGTAAAAAGTCTCATTTTTGGTTAACGGGAGAATCGTGGGTATTTAATTTGGTCTTTTTTGATACACTGGAAAAGTGTACAACTCCGTGCAAGTGGCACCTCAGCCCGATTCCACTGGCCCACCGAGGCTGAATGAAAACTCCTCAGTCCAAGCCGAAGCATGTTCACATTGGTAGAAGTCCAATGATAGTTGCCAGAAGTGGTACCGTGAAAGATCATGGAAAAATGTTTTCGATCATGGAGGCCACATGCACAGCCTAGCATGGAATGAAAGTTTATCTCTTGGCATTGAAGAAATCGACAACGAGCATAGAAAGCTGATCGATCTCTCAAACATTTTAATATCTTCAGTCAAAACAAATGACCGCGATATAATCAAAAAATGTTTCCATGAACTTCGTGAATATACTGTAACACATTTTTCGCATGAAGAAAAATACATGGATACAATTCGTTTTCCGGATATTGAAAAGCACAGAACTGAACATCTCGAACTAAAGCTAAGTGTAAAACATTACCAGGATAGCATTTACCATCAAACAGAAATAGATCCAGCAGAGGTTTGTAATTTTATCAAACACTGGTTAATTGACCATGTTATTTATTCCGACATGAACATTAAAATATTTGTCAATAAAAATGCGAATAAACCACCAGAGTGAGCACCGAAATCAAATACCCCACTTCCCAGTCCCCAGGCATTGATATTTTCTACTGCCCACTGACTGGCTTCATGCATAAACCGGAAAAGGATTTGAGATGTCTCCGCGAAT
This sequence comes from Desulfovibrio sp. TomC, assembly GCF_000801335.2. Classification (NCBI taxonomy): domain Bacteria; kingdom Pseudomonadati; phylum Thermodesulfobacteriota; class Desulfovibrionia; order Desulfovibrionales; family Desulfovibrionaceae; genus Desulfovibrio; species Desulfovibrio sp. TomC. The sequence goes on along the minus strand of NZ_JSEH01000034.1, from coordinate 23,439 downwards.
GAAAAATATCGACATTTACAAAGGGAGTATTGCATCCCTTGACTCTGACAACGTTCTTTTCGCGAATGCTTTTCATTATGCCGCAATCGGGATGGCCTTGGTTGGAACTGATGGCAGATGGCTCAAAGTGAACCAGTCTTTTTGCAATTTAGTCAAATACACAGAGTCTGAACTACTAGAGAGAACATTTCAGGACATAACACATCCAGAAGATCTTGATGACGACCTTAACTATGTTCAAAGAATGCTCTCTGGAGAACTTGAAAAATACGAAATGGAAAAAAGGTATATATCTAAAACAAAAAAAATAGTTTATGTGCGCCTGAGCGTCTCCCTTGTGTTCGACAAAGACCTTTCTCCTCAATTTTTTATTTCTCAAATTCAAGATATATCTAAGTCTAAACAACTTGAGCAAGAACTAGTTAGGATGGTTTCAGAAGATTTTCTTACAAAAATAGGAAATCGTCGCTATTTTTTTGACCATTCTTCTACAGAACTGGAAAGAGCAGCGAGATTTAACGAGCCGCTTTGTTTGCTTATGATAGACATTGATAATTTTAAAAACATCAACGACAGCTACGGACACGATACCGGCGACATTGTTCTGACAAAACTTGCCAAAATTTGCAAAGAATCGATCCGGTCTATAGACATACTAGGCAGACTTGGCGGAGAAGAGTTCAGCATTCTACTGCTAAATACTGACGTGCACATAGGGACAATTGTTGCCAATAGAATTAGAACGAATATTGAAAGTTCAAGCATTTATTCTGGTGGTCATTCTATAAAATCAACCATTAGTATAGGCATGGTTTCGTTTACAGGAGACAACAAACCGCTTGGAGTCAGGTTAAAACAGGCAGATATGGCTTTATATCAAGCGAAGGAAAATGGTAGAAATAAAGTAGAAGTTTTTAATGATAGTGTTACTTCTTTTGGCATCCACGAGAAAACTCGTACTGGGTTTATTAAATTAGTTTGGCAACAAAGCTATGAATCTGGAAATAGCATCATCGACCAGCAACACGAGCAATTATTCAAAACTGCAAACGAGCTGCTTGAAAGTATGCTTGCCGGTTTACCCCAAGACACCTGTATTGACGCTATTAAGAAGCTCTGCGCAGACATATCTAATCACTTCTCAGACGAAGAAGGCATCCTAAAGTCAGTTGGCTACCCAGCCATTGAAAATCATTGTCTTATTCATAAAACTCTCGCAACCAGGGCAACGCAAATCCTTAACGACTACACCTCAGGGGCAACATCTTTGGGGAGTATCTTCAGTTTTCTCGCCCTAGACGTCATCTACAATCATATGATAATAGAAGATAAAAAGTTTTTTACCTACGTTAGAGCTTAGTATTTGTTAAGACATTTTAACAAAACTTATCGATTAGTTAAGACATAACACAGGGATACAGCCCTCGTTTGGCGTTGAAATAAAATTTATCAGACAATTGACAACCTACAAATTTAGTATTTGCGGAATTCCTGAATGTTCTGGTCTTATCGTCTAGTTGCCAAGTCAATGCTTAATAGAGTGAGCGTTTGAATTAACAACGTTGACCACTTCAGCTGGATTTATCCGCAGACAATTGCTCAACAATTTTACAATATCATTTTCGGTCATAGATGAATTTTTAATATTATTGACGATTCCAAAAAGACAGAGAAATGTTGGAAGCAATGCATATCTTTCAATATCACCACACAGACTCCAAAGACGTCTCAATACATGCTGCAATAGCAGGGAGTATCCTTTGTGGGTTTTGTACTGATCATTCAAAAGTATGATGTTTAGCCACCAATAAACTTCTGCCGCAGAATTAATCTCAATCTCTTCAATGTTTTTTGCAGTTGAAGTCTTGAGTGCGGAGCCTAGTGCGTTGTTGATCTTTTCAAGTACATTTTTATTATTCATATATGTTGCGATTTCTTGTTTTGTTGGCTGCCGTTTGATTGTTTTAAAATTTATTTTTTCATTTTACACATTTACAGTCACGCCATCAGACGATTAATCACATCCAACATGTCGCCGTACGAAATTGGCTTTTCGAATACTTCTAGTGGTTCAAGCCCCGAAATCTTGGGCATAAGGCTGTCATCGAGTGGAGATGTGATTGTCAGTATTATCGGTGTTTTAGTTTGCTTGCTTTGCTCGACTTCTCTAACTTTTGTGGCAAATGTGAGGCCATCCATGCCGGCCATTATCAAGTCCGTGATGATTAAATCAAAATATTGATGTTTGAAATATTTCAATGCTTGTAACGTGCTGTCTGTCGAAACTATTCTTAATCCACACTTGCTAAGTATTTTATCTAGTATAAATTTATTTATTGGATCACTCTCGACAATAAGAACAATTTTTATTTTATTCATATCAAATATTTTCCGTTTTTGATTGACATTTATGTCTGGGGTGACCTTGCTATTGACGCGTGGAATTCCAAGATCACCTAATTCATTTATTTTGAGCTTTATTTTCTTAAGATTGCCTTAATTCTTCGAGTGGGATGAGTTTGTCCAGATCAAGAAGTATCAGCAATCGGTTCTCCAGCTTCCCGACCCCTTTAATATATTCAGATTCAACGCCAGCTACTACGGGTGGTGGTGGTTCAACCGTACTGGACTGAATTCGAAGCACTTCCGACACCCCGTCTACGACAAAACCTACAATCACTTCGTGGAGATCGATGACAATGATTCTGGTTTGTCTGTCATGGGGGCGTGATTCCATCATAAAACGGCTTCGCAAATCGATGACGGGGATAACCTTTCCTCGTAGGTTGATGACCCCCTCAACATGAGGTGGGGAGTTGGGAACCTTGGTAATGGCCATGGTGCGGATGATCTCCTGGACTTTCAGGATATCTATCCCAAATTCTTCCTCACCGATGGCGAAGGTGACGAGTTGGAGAAGTTCATTTTCCTGCTTTGTGATGGCGGCTTCGTCCATTACCCTCTCCCAAGAGCCAGGGATTTCTTTCCAGAGGGAAGTGCATTTGAACCCGATCCACTATCCGTTTTCATATTTTCGATGAGAGTCTTAAGAACTTGTGATTGATGGGCCAACTCCCCGACAGCTTGGGCGGATTGTCTCATCGCCTCAGCTGTTTCCATAGAAACTCTGTTTACGTCCTCAATGCTATGGTTGATCTCTTCGCTGGCAGAGGATTGCTGCTCGGAGGCCGTAGCTATTGACCGGACTTGGTCAGTCGTGACCTCGGCGAGGGATACGATTTCACGTAAAGAATCGCCAGAATTATTCGCTAACTTCGTCACTTCCTCAATGCGTTTTCCAGAACGTTCAACGTTATCGATATTTTTCTTGGTCCCGTCCTGGATACCTCGGATGGCTGCCCCAACTTCTTTGGTGGCAGTCATGGTTTTTTCGGCCAGTTTTCTGACCTCGTCAGCTACGACGGCAAATCCCCGTCCTGCTTCACCAGCACGGGCAGCTTCAATGGCGGCATTTAGGGCGAGTAGGTTTGTCTGGTCTGCAATATCAGAAATAACGTTCAAGATTTGACCAATTCCTTCGGCTTGTTTCCCAAGGTTACCCATGTCGTTTTTCATTTCTTCTGATTGGTGTTGGACCTGCTCAATACCTTGAACAACTTGGCTAACAACCTTTGAACCTTCTTCGGCTTTGACCTTAGCTTGCTCAGCAGTTGAGGCAGCATTTGAAGCGTTCTTCGCAACCTCCATGACTGTAGCGTTCATCTCTTCCATCGCCGTAGCAGTTTCACCTATACGGTTAGTTTGTTCTTCTGTCCCTCTGCTTGACTGTTCTATCTGTGCCGAAAGTTGTTCTGAGGCAGAAGTTATTACTTCAACGACAGATTCTAATTGCTCTGCTGCCTGAAGCATTCCTTCAGCTTTAGCTCGTTCAGCTTTCTGTGTGGCAGCGTCTGCTAGAGCAGTTGCTTCGCGGGCCGCTTGTGCTTCATGAGCAGCTTCGTCCGATTTTGAATCTGCCTCAGCGATTTTGTCCTTGAGGTTCTTGACCATTTTGATGAGAACGCCGTAGACACCACCATCGCCTTTGAACGATTTAAATGTGACATTAAGATTGCCATCTGCAATTTCAGTAGCGACGCTCTGTAAATAGCCTGGGTCTTCGCCAAGTTGCTTGCTGACGCCTTTGATCAGAAGCGTTGACATTGCTGAAGCTATCAATATTGATGCAGCAAGAAGACCAATTGTAATCATTTTTCCGCTAGTATAAGCTTCTTCGGCGTCTTTAGCTGATTTTATGCCGCCTTTGTTGTTCACATCGATGAGAATAGCCAAGTATTCTAATGCGTCAAGATAGTGTCTTCTGGCGTCTCCAAGGATCAGTTTTGTCGCTTCTGCGGTTTTATTTTCCTTGGACAACATTGCGACTTTTGTATGTATTTCAAGGTAGGCATTCCATTCTTCTTGGAATTTAGGGAAATTTGAACGCTCTTCGGGCTCTGTCATCATCGGTTCGTATTCTTTAATTTTGTCTTTTATTGAATTGCCTACATCACTAATTTTTTGTTCGTATTCGCGCATGAGTGCATCATCTGTCGCTAGAATGTGAACGAGTTCGTTGCGCCTGTACTCATTTACCAATCCGTTGAGTTCGCCGACAACTTTAATGGTCGGGAGCCAGTTTGTTGAAAGTTCCTGGGTGTTAGAGTTAATTTTTGCCATTTCGTAGATTGAAAGGCTTCCTATTACTATAGAAAGGAGTGATAAAATTGTTGCTGTGACAATTAATTTCGATGAGAGCTTCATGTCTAAACTCCAGATGTTGAATGCCGTGAATGTGGCAACTTCTTCGGGTGCTCGTGAACCCTCTGTCCAAGATTCGAGGTCTTGACGTGGGTGCATACAGTACCAGCGCAATGCACAGTTATCAAGCAGTATGCAGTTTTTCCCGCTCATTCTCATAATTGTCATAACGAGCGCCCTCGACTCTGTCGGGGAAGGCCTGGGGCTTGAACGTTTCGGGAATCAGGAGCCCCCAACGCTTGAACGCATCAAAAAGCTGGGTAGTTGTTGCTCTCACTATCCCCAGAAAAAGGTTGCCGAAAACAAATAGACTCTGCAAAATGGCATGCCAAAGTCTCTACGCAGATAAAAATATAACTCGACTGTTCACAAGGATACCGACATGAATTACACTAGTGTGGAATTAGCCAAACCATTCATAAAAGCAACTCGGGACGTTCTCACCACCATGGCGCATATGAATCCTATTCCTGGAAAGCCTTACGCTAAAAGTAATGGGGCTGCGAATGGTGATGTATCCGCAGTTGTTGGCATAACAGGGGATATGTGTGGAAGCATTTCGATTTCATTTACAAAGAAGTGTGCTATTTCTATGGTAAAATCTATGCTTGGAGACGAAATATCTGACGTTATGGCCGACGCAAAGGATGCAGTTGGCGAAATAACAAATATGATATCTGGGCAAGCTCGTGCTGGACTTGCAAATATGGGCATCAAAATGCAAGGATCGACACCGACCATAATCTTTGGGGACAATCACTATATAAGTCATATATGCAAATCTACAGTAATGGCGATACCGTTTTCCACTGACAACGGCGACTTTACCGTTGAATTTTGCTTCCAGTGATACACGCATCAATTTTATCAAGCTTTTATTGCACTAAAAGTACATAGCTATCGTTATGACTTAAATACTACGCACAGGCAGGATCAATTCGACCTATTCATTGAAAAGATAATGAATTTGGTTCCCTCTGCCTCCGTTGACGGATTGATTGTCGTTGCCATGCTGCCTCGGGCTTGGCATAAACGACCGCATAGTCTTTCAGCAAATACGATTCGACACGGGGTAATGATGCACAGGGCCATGATCATGATCCGATCTTTCGCCTTCCTGCTGGTCTTTGCTCTTCTTCCTATCCCCTCTTTGGCGACAGACTCCTGGCAGGGAAAGGTCGTCAACGTCCTCGACGGCACAGCCTTGGACATCGCCAAGCCGGATGGGCAAATCGAACGGATCAAGCTCTACGCGGTCATAGCTCCTGTCCCTGGGAATCCCCTTGGAGATGACGCGCGACGACGGACAACCTCCTGGTGCTATCAGTGGGGAGACGTAGCTGAGGTCTTGCCCGTCTATCAAGAACCAACCGGCCAAGTCGTCGCACGAGTGATTGTAGGTCAGGAAGATTTAGCCGGCGTCCTGGCGAAAGCCTGCCTCGCTTCAATTAACATGAGGACCTGCAGGAAACGGGAGACGGTGGAATGCGTGTCTTGGCACGCCTGGGAGCTTCAATGCCGGGATGAGCAAAAAGGATTATGGGCAAATAAAGCTCAATGAGCTAGGGGTGATATCATGAAGAGGCTTTTCCTGACGCTTGCCTTGGTTCTGGTCCCTGCATTATCATTCGCCGCCACAGACCAAGAGATCCGGGACATGATGATCAAGGAGTCAATCAGTTCCTATCCTGGCAATTGCCCATGTCCCTACAACACCATGCGGAACGGTAGGAGTTGTGGCGGGAGAAGTGCCTACAGCCGACCGGGTGGCCGTGCTCCGCTCTGTTACCCCAAGGACGTCACCGACCCAATGGTCAAGACGTACCGTGCGCAGCACAATATTAAGTGATTTCACAAATAGGAGGACCAAATGAAAGTCTTCATACTAAGTCTTTTATGCTTTACTTTTTTGATGGGGATTTCATTTGCTGAAGGTACTCAAGATAATTATAACAAAAATTCTGATACGCATACACAGTCAGGCTATAAATCATCTCCACGGTTAGATTACCATGTCAACAAACCGGCAAAACAAGACAAAGGGTCCGGAGGAAAGCAGCCTGGAGCGTCTCCAGGGGTTGGTGGCTTTACTAGCCCAAATAGCACTAAAGATAGTACTGGCAACACTGGAAATGATAAGCGCAATTTCTAAGGTACAGCCATGAAGTACCTTGTCATCGCCCTCTCCATCATCCTACCGTGCTGGTCGCCGGTCTACGCTTACGACCTGACCCTCAAAGACACTCCTGTCAGCATTTATTTCAGCCCCAAGGGTGGCGGGCAACAGGCTGTCGTTGACGCCATCGGAAAGGCCAAGGAGTCGATTTATGTCCAGGCGTACTCATTTACTTCAGCCCCTATCGCAAAAGCACTCATCGATGCATCCCAACGCGGGGTAAAGGTCGAGGCTATCTTAGACAAGAGCCAACGAAAAGCGACCTACACCGGGGCGACGTTTCTCAAGAATGAAGGCATCCCAGTCTTGATTGACGACAAGCACGCCATCGCGCACAACAAGGTGATGATCATTGACGGTGCGACTGTGATCACTGGGTCGTTTAACTTCACCAAGGCAGCCGAAGAAAAGAACGCTGAGAACCTACTGATCATTCGAGATATGAGTCTGGCAAAAATATACCTGTCTAACTGGAAGCAACATCAAGACCATTCTGCTGAGTTTTGAACAAGACGAGATTCCTTCCTTCGATGCACTAAATGGGTGTAAAGTTGATTGCTGGCTATTGTTTAACTTCCCGAATTCCAACTTTATGTTGCGGAGGTGTCATCCATGGCTTCTGTTTATGTTGAGAATGGTGTCGTTTGCATCAAGCATACTCCAGATAATTCTCCTTATCCGATCGAGGTTGATCGTTGCAATACCTATCCTAAGATCGTTAAGTGGGTTGCTGCATTGTCAGAAAAACCATGGTGTTCATGTGAGGTCATCAATGACTTCATAGAAACGGCTTGCAAAGAAAACAATTTGGACTACCATACAGATGGAGCGGCGTAGTCGCAAATAACAGCCAGCAAAGAAATAAAAAAAGCCCACGCCGACCACTTTAACATGGACGACGTGGGCTTCTTGTTTTGAATCTAAGCTATTTATTATTGGCTTTGGTCTCTTTGGCTTCGTCAACAGCCTTCAGCAACTCAAGAATGCCAACATTCTTTTCCTTGGCGGCAGCAGCAAGAGATTTCATGTCGTCAAAACCATTGTTCAAAACAAACTGAGTGACATCCCCGCGCTTAATTCCAAATTCCTTCATGATCATCTGCATTTGCTTAAGGGGATTGTCTTCGCCAGTCAGCGTCTTTCTGGCAATCTTGATAGACATGTCTTTCTTCGCGACACCATGTTTTTTCATGTACTCTTCGCGAGTAAGATCATGTGTCTTAAGATGCTTGGATCCTAAAACCTTAAACTCTTCTCCGCACTCAGCGCATCTGACCCCTTTCTTGGTCTTCACATGCTGAGGAGCTTCAATCTGCTTCATCGGCTCAGGCTCTATATCAATCACAGGTCCGCAGCTCAGAGAAATTAGCTTATCGTAAATGCTCTTTGTGACTCCTTCGAGTTCGCTGAAATGGACCTTTCCATGTCGAAGCTGGTCTTTCGCCAAGTTCAAAGCTTCTGCCCAAATTTCTTTATCGACCATGATTAGCTCCTTAGTGTCTGGATGAATAAATTGGCAGATAGCTTTCTGATATTGTCTTGTCAAATGAAAAGAGATTTATGTTAATCAGGTTTAGCTGTTAATTGATCATCTACTCCTGCCTCCGCAGGGGTGGCTCGTTGCCCCTTGCCCCTCGTGTCCCCGGACACCCCCCTTGAATTCGCGTCCTACGGCCCCGTCCTGGGGGCTTCCCTTGCCCAACCCTCCCCTTAGTCCCCGCCATGGGCAAAACCCAGGAGAATCCCGCTCCGGCCCAATGTCCGATTCAGCCGGCGGCGCTGCCAATTGCCCCGGCCTCCCCCGTCAGCTGCCCAGCCCCGTGACCGGCTCCATGGCCCAGGCTATCCTTCCCTGGTCACCGATCTCCTGGACCACGAGGTGAGCATGCCGAGCGAAGCAGAATCCAACGACAAGACGCACGAACTGATCGAAGAGATCATTCAGCGGTTTCAGCCTATTGAACACCTTTTTGACGTGATGGGCGCGGCCGACTCAGGAGTACAAGGAGTGTTTGTGCGGAGGTGGGCAGAAATAGGTATGCAACTTGCCACAAGTTTTCGGGAACGCCTCGATCAAATGGTTGTTACATCTAATAGGAACATCTGAAATCACGATTTATTTAACCGCTTCATGGAGGTTAAAGACATGTGGCTTTTCGAATTGTTAGCTGGAATTGTCTTTGGTACTGTAGTTGGTGGAGTCCTCAAGATGATCACCAGTGGTGGTGGTGGTGTGATCGTTGGTCGGGAAAATGTTCGAAACGCAATTAAAAAAGAAGAAAGGAACCTCCATGGACGGTTCGATAATTTGAAGGTCACCGAGAACGACCCGAAGTTTTACGAGTAGCCGCGAACTTGCCATACAGGGAGGATACCCAAATGGACCAGGATTGGAATGTCATCTTCAGCTACACGCGGGGTAGCTCCAAGACTCTTCCTTCTCCCCAGCACCCCTGACCGGCTCCATGGCTCGGGCTATCCTCCCTCCTTGGACCAATTATCTCCGGATTACGAGGTGAGCATGACAACAGAAGCAGAAGCCAACGAGAAGACGCGCCGGACGATTGAAGAGATCATTCAGGAGTTTCAGCCCATTGAACACCTTTTTGACGTGATGGGCGCGGCAGACTCAGGAGTACAGGGAGTCTTTGTGCGGAAGTGGGCAGAAATAGGAATGAGCTTGGCAACGGCCTACAGGGAATACCTTGATCAGATCGTTGCCGCTTCAAAAGGCCGTAACTGAATGTGTTTCGAAAGACGAGGAAATAATACTATTCGGATAGCGCAACTAGTATTTTAAGTATTTTCGATTTGTCACTTGGGGATGCTGACTGAATAATACCTATCGCGAGTTCTTCTGTTGCTTCGGTCGTAAGCACATCAATTTCCAGGTCGAACAACTTCATCAAGGATACATCCAGTGCCACTGACAAGTTGTGGAGGCTTTCCAGGGTGGGATTGCCCCTTCCCCTCTCGATTTCCCCAAGGTGCTTCAAGGATAAGTTTGCCATTTCAGCTAATTGGAGTTGAGTCAACTCGGCCTTCTTCCTAAGAGCCTGAATTCTTTTCCCTAATATTTCGTGTATGTTAGGCATCGCTCCCCCCGAATACCAATACGTAACAGGCGGCAGGGGGCGAACCAGATGATGCGCCTTTTTTTCTTGAAAACAGGTACTATATGACCTATTTCAAATGTGGGCCATTGGTCTGCGGCGGCGGCCCCTGTCGGAAGTGGGTGAGCCTGGGGGCATTGAGGCGCTACTAAAATCCTTCACAGTATTGCTGAGATTAACAATTCATCTCCATGGGGTGAATAAAACGATCAGGAGGTCTATGGTGAAGAGCCTTCTCATGTTTTTCAAAGATGAGTTTATAAAATTAGTTGAATTAGCAAAAAGTGACTTACCTCTCAAGGAAAAGCTAATATCCATAGCAAAGAACAAGATTTCAATTAGCATTTTAGCGGCAATTATAGTAATATTGCTCATTCCCAGCAACAAATCAAACAGCAAAATTCATAAAATTTACGCAGAAAAACTCAATCAGGCAAATTCTGAATGTTCTTCTCTGAAAAACAGCGTCGAAAGCACTGAGACCACAATCTCAGACATAACAAAAAAAATAAAAGACTTCGACAACTCGTACAAAGGCTCTGGCGTCACACGTTCAAAAGTTGAGGATGGGCTTGATCAAGAAAAAGAATTACTATTTAAACAAAGACATAAATATGAGGAGTGTCAAAACAATTTAAAACTCGCAAAGCGACATTTAGAAGTTGTTGACGGGAAAGAAAGTGTCGATACTTTTGACGACTATTACGTTTACACTGGAGCTTCAGACAATGAGGTCTATAAAAAGCAACCTCCTGTCGACGGGCCTAGCAGCAATGATCAATATTTTATGTGGACTGGAACTCTCGTCAAAAAGGACGGCAATACGTATTTGGTTTGGGACGTCACCAAAGACTTCGTTGCACAGATTTGGAATGATAATGTGCACGGTTTAGAAGTTGATCCATATGTAAAGTCTGGGTTCGCTTTCAAAAGTATAAAAAAGAAATTTTCCGAGCTAAAGCAAGGGCAAAGAGTAAAAGTCGTTGGCAGATATTCTTCTAACTATGAAGTCACTCTTGTCTCGGGCCAAAGCGTTATTATACCCGTATTGGAAGATTGTTATGTAGAATAACATGTCGACTCCGTAGCACTTGGTGCTTTCTCGTGTGAGTCTTCATCCTCTGCGCAGAATTGGTGGTAATGCGGTCATAAACATGTTTCTGTTTGGAGCGTAAACTTAAGGAAAGCGCGGTAAATTTATTGCGGATTCATTTCTTAAGTTCAATCACAAACAGAAAACAACAAAAAAAGGTAATAAATCATGCTAGACACCAAGACTATTTCCTTTGACGTTTCGCGTGACATCAATCAAGTCAGAGATGTCATTAGATATTCCATCCCCAAGATAAAGGGGAGATTGGTTTCCGTCGATAACGAAACATATAAATTCACGTTTGGAAACAGTATTCTTTTTAGAATTCTTGGATCATTTGGATCTACCAATAGCATCATACCTCTTGAAGTAACCATTGCAACTGTGCAAGCAGAAGAAAAGGTAAGGGTAACAATAGAAATTAACGAAAAATTTGGGTACTGGGCTGGGAAGAAGTGGTTAGAAAATATATACAATAGCGCAACGGAAGAATTGTCATTGATACTGAAGTCAATAATATCTGGAGAAGTTGAAGCTTACCAGGACCTGTCTCTGGTTGAATTGAACTACATCAAGAAGATGACAGACAATCAAAAGGCGTTGTATTACTCAGAAATGAGTAAAAAAAGGAAAAACGGGGAAACAGGAGTGTTCCTCTCTTGTCTTCTTGGGGCTTTTGGCGCGCATAGATTTTATTTGAAAAGCAACGTACTTGGCGTTGTCTACGTATTGTTTTGCTGGACATGGATACCGTCGATACTTGGAGTTATTGAATCGCTTTTCATGCTTAAACGTGTTGACGCATACAACGAACAATGCGCGCAGGATGTTGCTATAAAGATTAAAGCGCTTGCTTGATCTAGAGGTTATCCTTGAAACGCTCTAGTTGGCGACCAACACATTTTGGTTGTTGTCTAAAAATTTAACAAGCTCATTCGTGACCTCCCCGGCCCCGTCAGGGTATCCTCCCGGGAATTATTCAATATTCCCAAAGGGAGGATACCCAGATGGACCAGGACTGGAATGTCATCTTCAGCTACACGCGTAAGCAAGCCATTGAGGACGGGGTCTTGATCGACGTCACCGAGCAAGCAAATCAACTTGGCTTCAAGGTGAATACTGTCGTCACTGACCATCTCTATGGTGATTACCTGACACCGCCGGCTGGCCTGGAAGGTGAAGGTCAATCCGTCGAGGGACGGCTTCATGATCTTCTCTTCAAAACACTTATCGCCGCTAAGACCTTTGGTGCCAGGGATCGCATCAATTTTGACGTGCTGTTCCTGATGGCGCCGGGCAAGTGGGCCACCGTGAAGATCCTGGCCGTGATGGGTCCAGGTGATCACGGCGAGCCAGTCTTGACCATCATGCTGCCCGAAGACGACTAATCGAAAGAAGTTGCTGACTTGCTGGGTTTGGAGCGACACGCACTTATTCTATACGAAATCACGATGAAATAGCTGCGTGGCAATTCAAGACCATAATGCGCATTTAGCAGGGTGTTTTGAGTAGCAACCAGCAAAATGAAGCAAGGCTGTGATTTTGACTGCGAAATATCGGGGCTGGTGGTAAATAGAAAAGTCAAACCTCGGATTTTAGAGCTCTCTCTTCTGAAAATACGGGGTTGAGTGGGAAACAGGGGAACTACTTGGCATGCCAAGCGGCAGAAATTTGTCCTGATGTCGCAAATCGCGAATCGTAAACAACGTCAAGCTGCAAGCATTAAAACAGCACGCTTAATATAAAGAATAGACTCTTATTTCCCTTTTTTCATTCCACGGACCCGACCGTACTTTTTGCCAACCACGGCTAACTTTTCTAAAAGCGGTTTTCTGCGGACATTATTGATGTCTTCGTATTTATTTAGAAGGTAATCAGCCATCACATTATGCATCCTTTTGTCGCCATTTTCCCATAAATCTTCAGCTTCCTTTACAAGTTTGTCATAGTTTGAATTTTTAGGTCCGTGCTTTTTTTTCGCCCCATGGCTTGGGCCAAGTGACGACATGAAATCCAAAGAGGCTTCCGAGTAAAAATCTTTTTCACGATCAATCCTGCCCAATGCGTAAGTACACCGCACGAGGGCAATAAGTAACAAGTCTGAAGCCCTTTTGGTGTATATTTTTGCCGGCTCAGGCAACCTGTTTAACAGGTCTACCGCTGCACAAAAAAGTCCTGAGTAATGCCTGAGGGGGTCGACAATATCTGGTTTAGATTTGTATTTATTAATTAGTGAACACATCACTTGCTTCATCCCCAAGTCCCCGATGTACGAATAGCAAATTTTTATTTTAGCATACTCTGTGTTTGTGTATAACTGTTCAAAATGTTTGCACATTGAATCAAAGTCTTTTGGGAAGAATTTAAAAAGATATTTTAAAATAAATTGCCATGTTTTATTTTGGTCTAAGCTAAGATCTAGAATATTGTCAGGCGCAACTAGGCGATGCAAGGTCTGCGTCAAGTGTTCGTCAGGAACCTCGTCTTGCAAAAATGAATTCTGGATACCGACAAACAATTTAGCAACATTGCATTCGTCAACATGTATATCAAAAGACATAGAACTTAATTCTTCTTCAATAAGTATTTTGGTGTCATCGAACACAGGCGATTCAAGGCAGTTTTTGATATATCTTGAAAATAATTTTAACAAAACATTCTCATAACCAGTATAGTAATTTTTGATAGGCCACGAATCAGAGTCTTCATCAATGCCGCCCATAAAAGCACAACAGTCTGAAGCAGCAATTTCTTTTAGAACAGCATCCTCATGAAAATTAAAATCAGGTTGTATTGCTGTTATTGAATCCTTGTTACTGAAACAAACAATCATGTCAATAAGGCCAAAAATATCTACTTTTTCTTCGCAAAGTTTAAAATGAAAAGGAAAAGAATTGTATCTCATGGCATAACTCCAAAAGTATATAGGCAGAATCTCACAATTCAAGTGCGTGTCTGTCCTTCTTGGTATCTCTCTACGCCTTCAACCTCCCCCTGGCTGTTGGGGGTAGGTCGCAGATCATCACGCCCCAAATAAATTTAAAAAAATTCCCTTCTACCCCCACCTTAAGACTTTTCCCCCAGTAGGAAAAAAAACACCTCCCGGCATAGAAGGCAATTACCAGGTGCATCCACCCCGCCCTAGTGGGAAAATGAACGGCACTGCCCCTTTGAAAAGACCCAAATCCCGCTTCGAATATCCAGGGATAAATCACCTCTGGAGCAAGGGCAACCTCGGGACACAGGGAGCAAAAGGGCCAGGAACGCTGATCAGCAAAAAAGTGGGCAGGTGGACCTGAGGTGGTTCCAGGCATGGCGAAGTGATGACCTTTTATGACACAGACTAATGTCATCGCTGCGCCAACTGATAAGATCACTCCAAACAGGAGATGGCGACGAAAATCGAGTAAACATATCAGTCCACCCATTCGGCCGGGCTATTGAACAAATAACACTTTAGCAAAGGACTAAAGAAAATGTCTGAAGTAGAAATCCTCCGCGTCATCATGGAAACTAATCCTGGTCTTTCTATCGATGACGTCCTTAATCTTACGGACAAGACCATCAAGAGCCTTTCCAGGACGAAGGCTGAAATCGCAAAAGGCAATAACGGTTCTGGCGACGGCGGAACTGATACCACGGCGAACAAGCAATCGGGCCACGGTTACACTAAGGCAGATCTCAAGGAGAACCCGATGTCCGCTCTTAAAGGTGAAAAGGCTACGTGCTGCCTTTGTGGAAAAAATTTCGACGTCATTTCGAAGACGCATCTCTTGATGTGTCACAAGATTAAGCCTGAAGAGTACCGTGAGTTGTGTGGGTATGCCCCGGACACGAAACTCATGACGGATGTGCAGCTTAAAAAGAAACAGGCCATCTTAGAAAAAGCCAAGCCTTGGGAAAAAACTGATCGCTGGCAGGGCAAGCAAGCCAGGGAATCAGTCACGAAGGAAGCTGCTGACAAGGTTGTGGATGAAATTGTTTCCGACGACAAGTCCATTCCCAAGGAAACCGCGAAGGCCCCGAAATCGGACACCAAGCCTCAAGCCAACGCTTCGGGAAAGCCTGAAAAGAAGGACGACAAAGGAGATCACGCGCCGAAATCGTAGCACGTAAGCCCTCGTAAACTGTGAGCCTGGGCCTGGGATGGCTTTACCGTCCCAGGCCTTTTTGTTTTCGGGGATGCTGCCACGGTGCGAGGGCAACGCCGTCGCCGGTTTCATGTTTGTCCCGATTTGGGCAGGATGCACTTATGCCGTTCGCCGACTTGCGACCTACAGGGCTGTAAGGTACTTCTCGGATTAGGATTTGAGGGGACTGGGTTGCGGCCTCGTGCCTGGGCCGCGGACAATGCGAGCGTGGCTGCGTCCAGGGCCGCGATCCTGCGGTTCTCGGAGTCAGGTCGGCCCTATGACGTCATGCGCGAGCGACGGGACGAAATGGGCCGTTTTGGGGGGCGCGGTGGCGATGCCCTGGCCGGTTGCAAAGGTCGCTCTGGCGTTAATAGCATGCAAATTCAGTATGTTGAAGTTTTTGAAAAAATTTGAAAAGCAAAATACAGGCGTAACATTCTGAATTTATGCAATTTTTATCAGAGGTTGCCGAATTTGAAATTTTGACTGCCCGCCTTGCCGGTCCTGAGCGAAAATGAGTCGGAAAGTGAGTGCTAGCGAGACGCGACACAATGCGCAGAGGCCTGCGGGTTGTGTACCTGGGATCTTTTCTGGGCAGTTGGGTTGGCCACAGAGAGCCCGCCGTCCAGGTGTCGGGGGTTCACCGACTCGCCAGGGCATTCACGGCCCGGCATACTGGTGCGCCAACTGGGCATAGCGAGTCTTGGGATAACCAGCGCGACACAATGCGCACAGGCCTGCGGGTAGCGTATTTGGGATCATTTCTGGGCATTCGGCTTGGGCACCGAGCGGCCACGGCCCAGGTGTCCGAGATTCGCGTCGCGCCAGGGCGTTCACAGTCCGGCCTATAGGCAAGCCGGCAGGCTGGGCATAGCGAGGCTTGGATGACCGGCGCTGCATAATGCGCAAAAGGCTGCGGGTTTTGTGTCGGGACTCATTCCGGGCAGTTGGACCTGTCCCAGCGAAGCCGCCGCCCCCCTGGATCGGGGACGCGGTGTGAGGCGCTACATAACGCGCAGACGGCTGCGCACTAGGTCGCCGGGATCATTTCTTCGAGGCTTCCGGGCTGGAAAGCGTCAACTGATCGAGTCAAGGCCGAAAGTAAAGAGATCAATAGAGCATGTCGGTAGAAGTTAAAGGAGTTCAAGGATGACTGCAAACGCGATAAAGACACCTGCTGAACATGCAGAAGATGTTAAAAAAGAATTGGTTCCTAAAGATATTGAATTAGATATTGAGAACTTCCCGCCGGTAATAAAAAGTTATATTGAAGCCTTGACAGAAGAATCTGGCTGTCAAGTTGTTTCGGCTACAATAAATACTTTAAGCTTGATGTCATCTGTTTTACAGAAATCGCTACACATCCCTAAGATTGCTTCGAATGGCAAAAAAGAAGGGTATTTTCAGGAATTGTATCCAAATCTTTGGATTGTTGAGGTCAATAAGTCTGGCAATTTTAAAACTACAACACAAAATAATGCCCATGAAGTCGCATACAAAATAGAAAGCATAACAAGTGATGCGGCCGTGCAACTCAATAAGCTTGCTAGCATAATAATTAAAAAGTACAAGGCCGGAAATTTATTCAACAGACAAGAGCTGAATGAACTGTGTTTAGCAAAGCTTCCTGGAAATTTATCGGATTACGCTGAACTCCTTTCTATTCGCGCCGAAAAAAAGCTTGATGATGATTTCAAGAAGGCTATTGATTCTGTCGGGACTCTGGCCTTGAATGAAATTAACAGCCAAGGTCTAAGTCTCGATGACTGTTTTTACAAAATACCAGTGCATTTGATTGATAGAAGCATTTTTATCCCTGCAAGGATTACGCTTGAAGCCTTACTCGATTATATAGCGTTTAAAGGCGGTGGATTGATATTAAGTTCAGAATTCAGTACATGGTTGGCCTTTGTTGCTGGAGGAGGACGAGGGCTTCAGGCAAGGGCAACTCTTACTGATTTATACGATGTGCCAAAGCGGTATGCTTATTCCACCAAAACGGATGGGACGACAGCTCTTGAAAAGCCATTTTTGTCGATGTGCGGAGCGATGACGTATAGTTCATTTAAAGAGCTTGCAACATCGGAAAGTATTCAGTCTGGATTCCTGGCTAGATTCCTTTTGTTTACGCCACCTCCTGTGGAGACTTCTATTCCAGCCTGGCCAACGGCAAAAGATGGTAAAAGAATATATGACGCAAAAAAAGAAATGTTCAACTTGTTGATGACTGCGCCAGTCGAGAAAGAATATTTACTTTCAGAAGATGCGAAGGAATATTACGAAGGCATACATGGAGAACTTGAAGAGTATGTAAAGAAGTTTTCAATTGACAAAAGCGATTTAATCGAACCATTCTTTAGAAGATGGTCGCCCTATATACTTAAGATAGCCATGCTTATGCAATATTCTGAAGATCCTGCATCGACAGAAATAAACGACAAATCGATTTATAATGCACTTCAGGTAGTAGCTTGCGCGTTTATGTCTACGAAGTGGCTAATTCATGAACATATATCAGGAACAAGCTTTGACGATCAAGTAAAGGTTGTTTTAGAATATCTTGCCAACAACAAAGGCGAGCGCACATGGGGCGAATTGATTGCAAGCCATAAAATCAAAGGCGGAGCAAAGAAATACGGAGCTGTTCTTCGACACCTAAAAAATGAAGGGCGAATATCGATCTCCGTTGTGAAGGGGAAAAAAGTAAATTCTGTGATAAAGTTAATTTAAAAAAGGAGGCGAGGAATGGTTTCTCCAATCCGTCTTGATCTGTCATATATTGATTCCCAGGATGAAAAGAAAAAGAACGATATCAATGCAATCAAGTTGATTGAAATTGATATAAACAATGCTAACGACATGTTTAAAGAGGCCGAACTGATTAACGAGGCATGCGCCCACTTTAATGTCATAAGTGCTAATGACACCGAGGCGCGCACTTATAGCTGGTCAAGAATAGGATGTATGATTTCGTATATTCGTGAAAAACACAAAGACGATTGTAGTAAAAACAAAGATGTCCCGTGCTGGGCAAACTTCAGCGCAAAATATTTTGAGCTAAAGATTGGAAAGAGACGCGTTGAACAGTGTCAACTCCTCTATCACTACGAAATAGAAGTGAGCAATATAACAAAAATATATTATCTAGGGATAGATCGTGTCGTATACTTGCTAAATGCATTGTACAGCACAAACAATCCGGGGCAAATGAAAAAATTGCTAGAACAATTTGACATTGATTTAAAAAGAAAAGACAGGTCAAGCCAAGAGTTGGCAGCGCTAGGAAAGAAAATAGATGATCTAACAAAATATTTAAATACCAAAAACTCAGTAGGCGAAGTTTCATATGACCAAGACTTGATGTTTCGAGCAATAAAAGTCGGGTGCATCTTTGACTGCAGCGACTATGAATACATACAAAACCTTGGGTCGCAAGATGCAATAAATAAATATCTTGTAAGGTGCATTGCCAACAAAAGTTCAGCGCGTGGGGATATCACGTCGCATAGAAGTAACGAGTCGATGATTTGCATTCTGTCTAAAGTCATTGAGTCTGTTTACTTCTATAATGACAAGAGCGTGAAGATCCCTTCTTACTTGAGCGTTGAAATGGTTGTAGAAGCAATTGATAAGCTCGAATATTTGAAAAATCAAATCACAAACGGTGCCAACAATGGGAATTAATGTTTATTTGTCGTCGTTCGATCTTGATGTTCTCCTTGAGTACAGGACACTCAAGCCAGACGCAGAAATTAATGTCCTATTGTCTTACGGGACAGTGAACAACAATTATTACGACATGATAGTTACTCACAGAGAAAAAATCGATAGTTTAATACTTGATAGTGGCGCGTTTACTTATAACTTTGCAAATGAGTTCGCTCGTCAAAAAATTGACCTTGACGGGTTTAGGTACTATTGCAAAACATTTAACGATTGCTTCGATTTTATATTTAATTTTGATGTCAATTTTACAGATAGTGGTTATGCCGAAAACTGCATGAACCAAAAGATACTTGAAGAAATGGGTATAGACAATGTTGTTCCGGTTGTTCATGATTATTTAGGGGAAAACACGGATGAAGTTGGTGAATTCATAAAACAATATGAAATAATATCGCTTGGGAGTTCAAAATACAGAACCGACAAAAAAGTTGTATCAGAAATTGTAAAAAGAATTAAAGACGCCGGTAGGAAAGTGCATCTTCTTGGAGTGAGCGCATATAATAGCATAAAAGATGTTCCACTTGACTACAATGATAGTAGCAACTGGGCGCAAGCTCAAAAGTTTGGGTATATTTACTTTTGGAATCAACCATATAATCCTGAAAAGCCAGATATAATGCTCCGTTTCCGTGACAACGAAATCGACAACACGAAAAATCAATTGATGTATTTCGAAGATTATGATCACCGCGATGAAGTTGAAAAATATATCAAAGATGAACTTGGCATTACTTACCGCGATCTGTATGGACATAATTCTACATTCTGCAGGCAGCTGGTAAATACTCACTATTTTGTCAAGCTACAAGATCGTGTGCGCGAAGCCCACATTGCCAATGGATTTGACACACTTTACCCGTAGAAAGTACAAACAGCTATCAAGCTGGCTCAATAGGTCATAGCGGCTGTTGGTATTTACACACGGGCGTTGAATTGAAAGAGTTACATGCTGATTTTTTGTAGAATATCTACGGCAGAAAACCGCGTTGTGGCTGTCAAATTTGAAAATTATATTTTATTTTTGAAAAAACAAGTCATTTTGAAATGGTAGAATGATTATCTCTAAGTCGTAGTCAGTAGAGGTGTTGGTATGTCTTTTCAGGATGAAGAAAATTTGGCGATTCCAGTTCGGCAGCTTCCGAATGAGCTTGTCGAAAAAATAAACAGTCTGACTGAATTTAATGAACTAGATAGAATTGATGTTTTTGAAGAACTGTCGAAAATATTCTCATTGATACCAGTTAGGGCTTTGCCAGAACAAAAAAAGAAAGAAAAAGCCCCTATTAAAATGGGCTGGACGAAGGCCTGTATTGAAAAGGATGAATTCAACGCCTTAGATTACATAAGAAACAATGCGGGTGTCGCTTGTGGGCCTGCCAGTGGCGTCATTGTCCTTGACATTGATCATGTTGAATATTTTGAAGAATATCTTTCTGAAAACAATATTTCAGATGATTTCAAGAATACTTTGACCATTGAGACGGGGAGCAGCAAGAATCACTATTATTATCAATATCCGACAGATGGATTTGTTTATCGGAAGGGTCAAGAGAAAAAAGAAGTTGAAATCATCCCTGGTCAATCCATGAGTGTCGTTGTCTTTGATGTACAAGGATTAGGATTCCAGGTCGTAGCTCCAGGCTCAATACATCCTGTGACATTTAAATTCTATACGATAAAAAACAATCTTCCGATCAGTCCTGCCCCAGAATGGGTTCTGAATTTATGCCGGAAAGAGCCAATTCAAGACAATACACCCCTGCCACTCGAAGAAGATTTAGCAGGAACAGAAATTAAGTACTGTTATTCCGCGCAAGATATTCCAGAGTTTGAAGAAGATGAGGATGAGTATTCTGACTCTTCGCCGCAAAAAAGATTTAAAATGCACTTCGATAATAGTATTTTATGGGGGTATGACAAACAGTGTGACAAATTATCGCATCCAGCTATGGCCTTCAGGGAAGGCGTCTACCTTGCTTTGCCAAGATCACGGCGATCTTATCTTTGCTTCGATCTAGACTATGAGGATTCCGCGAGCGCATGGTGTACCGTTGGCCTCCCAGAACCAACGATACTGATCGTCAATCCACAGAATGGACACTCTCATATTTTATATGAATTGAAAGACCCTGTGTACTGGCCTTGCGGTAGCAACGACAATAAGATTCGCAGAAGACCTATTGAATACTACAATGCGATCAGATACGCATACACTGAGAAGTTAAAGGCGGATAAGGACTTCACACATGTCGTCATCAAAAATCCTTTCTCTAGAGTCTGGGACACTTCTTGGCATGACAACGTCTACACGTTGAAAGATTTAGCTAGCATTGTAACACTGCCGACTAAAAAACAGTATTTTGAAAATTTGAAGGATCGTATATTCGAAGGAAGGAATCCAGAGCTATTTCATATTGCAAGAATGTGGTCTAATGCCAACATCAGGAAGCAGATTGATGAACCAAGTCATTTTAATTCGCTATTGCTCTATTTGGACAATTATAATTCTACGAAGATTGTGGAGCACTGGCCTGATAGAGGTCCTCTCGACAATGACGAAGTTAAAGAACGTGCCAAGTATGTTACTGAATGGTTTTGGAAACACAAAGACGATCCTCGTTATAATAGAAACATGAAAAACTATGGCGTCATGGGATTAGCCCCAATAGACCCTTCGCTAAGCGAAGAAGAGAGAGAAAGGGTAGTTAAAGAGCGTAAAATGCTGGGGACTGGCCATACGCATACTGAAAAAGCAAAAAATACTGATAATATCTTACGAAGGACAATCGACAAATTGTTGGCGTCTGGCAAAAGATTGAGCGATAGAAATATTTCCAAGAATAGCGGTAAAAGTATTAATACTATTAGGTCGAGACGAGATTTTATTAATAGTTATATCGATAGCAAAAAATCTCAGTCGTAGTCTAACAACATACGAATTGTGTTATGAATGTATATTTAGATTTATAAAATACGATCATGTTCTTTAAGTATTAGAATTAGATAATATTATTAAAATTATTCTAATCATTTTATAATAGGTAAATATAATATATATTTTTAAAATAATAATTTTTTCTTGAGAAAAACTGATATACCAAACTGCTACCGGTTCATTGAAATTTGATTCTACAACGAATAAGGATGGCGTCTTTATGGACTACCTCCAAGTTTCAAAACATGAAAAGTGATAGCCCCTTATCTTGAGTGCTTCGTATAAAAGTTATACATATTTATTGATTGATTCACAGCCATAGGGTGTCATTCTAAGACAAGTTCGGCAACATTCTCTTTCTACAGACAGAAATAAAAGACTATATTATTGGATATAATAGACGATCTGGACGATTTTAAGAAATAACCAGCAATCAAGTCTTGATAAAAACATTATGCGCAAGCTGAATTGATTTTTACCGTATTCAAATAATTTAACAAATATTAAGCGTAGTTAAAGTGTCATGGGTGCCTTGCATTAAGTTGTCGGTCAAGTGTTGCTGAAAGTGCAAACGAGAGATTCAACCTAAGAATCTTTCGCGGTCAAGAAATAAAAATGACTCAAGGTTCAAAATTACCTGTCGGCTCCATCGAACAGGAATTCTTGAGAGTTATCTAAGCAATATGAAGCGATTCAGTTGTGAAAGGGATTGAGACCGAAAGACTGGCCCGTATTCATGATTTTCATGAAGAAACCACGGTGGCGCATATGATGAACGAAGTTCATGACAAACTGAAGTTTACTGATTACATTCAGTTCTGAAGATATAGATAGGTATAATGCCTTCTGGTCATATGTGTGATTAGGTTCGGGACGGTTTTGAAAGACCTGACTTGAGACCAAGGGAAGTCCTCTTTAAATGCCTTATGGCAAAAGCGTTGGAGTCGCTAGTTTTTAAGGAGGATGGCTGCGTATCTGTAAGGGATACGGCAAGAGATGTAGTATTTGTAAATTATTTGATGGTTAAAAGGAAATTTACGCGACCGCGATTGTTCAAGGCATGACTGTTAGTGAAAACTTAAAATCATGGTCGACTAAGTAATTCAATAAGAGCAAAAACATCTCTTGCTATAGCCGAATACGGGCAAACCGTCTGTTCGGTTGTGAAGGGCGCTTGATCCGGCGACGAATCATTCGATCCTGAAACTGCTGTCTTCCCTGGTGCATCATGAACACCAGGGCGGCGGCAGGACTACGTAAATCTATTCAGAGGACCTCGCCTTCGGGCCGGGTCCTTTTTTTCGTTTCAGAAAATGATCGGGAAGAGCTCTCCACTCATGCCTGGGAAATTACCCGCCCGGCAGACCCCAAAACCGACCCTCTATACTCCCCGTCCTGGGCCGTTTGGGGATTGACCCATGACTTACCCTCCCCCGTGACCGAAAACCCCGGAAAATTGATCCTGGGGCCAATTCACGTTTTGGCCCCGGGGAGAGCAAGTG